>JAEHCY010000301.1 GCA_016880695.1 Chromatiaceae bacterium
GCTCGGTGACCACCAGGTCGAGGGGGATGTCCCAGGGCGCGGAGGGGAGCTCGGCCACCCGCTGGCACTCGTAGCCGAGCCCGATCAGGGTGGGGCGACGCCAGTGGCTGCGCAGGCGCAGGTAGGCGAGGGTTCGGTCGTAGAACCCGCCCCCCATGCCGAGGCGCCGGCAGGCCGCATCAAACCCCACCAGCGGGACCAGGATGGTGTCGAGGGCCCAGGGCAGGACGATGCGGTGCTGGCGCAGGCCCGGCTCGGGGATGCCGAAGCGGTTGCGGCTCAGCGCCTCGCCGGGGGTGTGGCGGACGAACCAGAGCTTGTGCCCGGGGTGTGGCCGCAGTACCGGCAGGAAGCACTGCTTGAAACGCCGCCGTGCGCGCTCGAGCAAGGGTGCGGGGTCGAGCTCCGCGTCCGCGGCCCAGTAGGCGGCGATGCGTTGACTGCGCAGGAACAGGGGGTGGCGGGCGAGACGGCGGGCGACGGCGTTGCTGTACCGGCGCCGGGTACGCGGGTCGAGGCCCCGCCTTTGGCGCCTAAGCCGCTGGCGCAGCTCCGCCCGTGGCAAGGGGGTGGGCGAAAACAAAGGGACATCCCCCGTGTGTGCCGCCTTCAGCCGTTGTTCTTGAACCGGTCGGTTCAAGTGGGGACATCCGGTGACGCTTCAGGCTTCCCGCTCAGAGGCGGACTTGCACAACCGCGTTTCCTTCATGTCCCCCGGGCAAGGAGTAGGCTCAAGAAAATACCCGGGCCGCCGTCGAACACCACAGGGGATGTCTTGAAACCAAGGCTAAACCTATTTTCGCGCGGCGTCCAGATGGGTTTCCCCCACCAGGCTGCGCTCGATGCGCTCCTCGAGCCGCTGCAGGCGCTCGAGCATGCCGGCCGCGCTTTTCTGCAACTGATTACGCTGGGTCATCAGCTCATAGGTGAGGTTGAGCGCCGCCAGCACCGCGATCCGGTCGCTGCCGACCACTCGCCCCGACTGGCGAACCTCGCGCATGCGCCGGTCGAGCAGGCGCGCCGAGCCCAACAGGCCGTCCTGCTCGTCGGGCAGGCAGGCAATGACGTATTCCTTGTCCAGGATGCGGACAGTGACGGGGACCTGCTCCTGCTTCATGGGCTGCTTTCCATGGCCTTGAGGCGATTGATCATGGCCTCGACGCGATTGCGTGCCAGCTCCGTTTTCTCGATGAGCTCCGCCCGCTCCACCACCAGGAGTTCCTGGCGCGAACGCAGGGAGCGGTTTTCATCCCGCAGGCTGAGGCAGAGCCGCAATAGCTCATCCACGTGCGTCTCGAGCTGGGTGAGGACGGTGTCGGTGGGCGCGGCATTCTCCATGGGTCAACTATAGAGGCGGAGTCCGCTTGGGGTCAACGCTCTGGCGGCATGCTAGTATCACGCCTGCGGTGCGCCCGCGCCCGCCAGGTTTCCTCTGAGGTGCCGGTCTTGTCAGCATGAGCGAGCCATCGGCTCCCGATTATGATCAGTTCGCCGAGCGGTTGCGCTCTGCCGATGCGGGGCTGAGCCCGGCGGAGGCCCACGGCACGCTGTGCGGCCTCATCTGCGGGGGTGGCGGCGCGGAGGTCGAGGCACTCTGGCAGGAGGCGGTGCTCGGGGAGATCGCGCCCGGCGATGTCCTGGCACAGGAGTGCCGCCAGCAGTGGCGGGCTGCCGCCGAGCGTACCCGGGAGTCGATCGAGGGTGCCGGATTGGGTCTGTCGCTGCTGCTGCCCCCGGACGATCGGCCCCTCGAGGAGCGGGCCGTCGCGCTGCACCAGTGGAGCCGCGGCTTCCTCTATGGGCTTGGGCTGCTGGGCGCGCCCCAGGGTCGTTTTTCCGCCCAGACCCAAGAGGTGCTCGGGGATTTCGCGGAGATCACGCGGATGGACCTCGACGCCCTGGAGGGTTCCGAGGAGAACGAGGAGGCGTTCGAGGAGCTGCGGGAGTTTGTCTGGGTGGCCGCCATGCTGGTGTACGAGGAGATGGCCCGCAGGGGCTGATGGGCCATGCCGCCGAGTGAATTCAAGCGCCGCCGCAAGCAGCTCATGGGCATGATGGGGCCCCAGAGCATCGCCATCGTGCCGGCGGCCCTCGAGGTGATCCGTAACCGCGACGTGCACTATCCCTACCGGCAGAGTAGCGATTTCTACTACCTCACCGGTTTCGCCGAGCCCGACGCTCTGGCGGTCCTGGTTCCCGGCCGCAAGGCGGCGGAGTACATCCTGTTTTGCCGGCCGCGCGATGAGGCCAAGGAGCTCTGGGACGGGGCTCGGGCGGGGCTCGAGGGCGCGCGCAAGGCCTTCGGGGCGGATGATGCCTTTCCCATCGAAGACCTCGACGATATCCTCCCCGGCCTGCTCGAGCCCTGCGCGCGGGTGTACTACCCGATCGGCAGCCAGCCGGAGCTGGACCGCCGCCTGGTGGGGTGGGTGAACGGCATCCGGGCGAAGTCCCGCGCCGGCATTGCCGGTCCGCTGGAGCTGGTGGCCCTCGACCATTACCTCCACGAGCTGCGCCTGTACAAGGGCCGTTCGGAGCTTGGCGCCATGCGCGCCGCGGCACGCATCTCGGTGGCGGCGCACAAGCGGGTGATGCGCGCCGCTCATCCGGGGCTGTGGGAGTATCAGCTAGAGGCGGAGTTCATCCA
>JAEHCY010000302.1 GCA_016880695.1 Chromatiaceae bacterium
GATGCCCACCTCGCGCAGAAACTCGGCGGTGTGGCCGAGCTTGGGATCGAACAGGGCGAGGAACAGGGTGCCGGTGGAGATGTAGCTGTCGCCGAGCTGCTTGGCCTCCTCGTAGGCGAGGCGAAACAGCTCCATCAGCTCCTGCGAGGCCACGATCTGGTTCGCCTGCACCGGGGTGGCCCGCTGATAGTGCCCGAGCACCCGCCCCTTGATCCGCTCGGCCGCTTCGGCGGGGTTCGAGAGCAGGTTCTCGAGGATCTTCACCGCCTCCCCATCGGGCTGGGAGAGCAGGGCGAGCAGGATGAAATCGGGGGTGAGCAGGTTCTGGCGCAGACCGGCCAGCTCGGCCACGGCGATCTCGAGGGTCTGCATCACCTTCTTGGTGCTGAGCTGGGTGAAGTTCTGGATCATGGCGGCGCTCGCTCCCAGCGCATTGAAGGCCTGCTCCAAGCCTACTCGGCCCAGCGGCCGGCGCAAGCCCCCCTTAGCCCGGCGTCTCGCCGGCCGGCGGCACCGGCTGGGCCGCCAGGCGCCTGAGCACCTCCGCCACGGCCACCAGGCCAAAGCTGGCAGTAACGGTCATCACGGAGCCGATTCCCCCCGCGCAGCTCAGTCCGCGGGGCTCCGCGCCAGCGGGGGCCTGCCGGCACACCTCGCCGTGGGCCGCGGGAAAGGCCATTGGCTCGTCGGACCAGACACAGGGGACACCAAAGCGCTGTTTCGGATCGCTGCTGAAGCCGTACTCCTGGCGCAGCAGGCGACGGACCCGCGCCAGCAGCGGGTCGTGGGCACTCTGGGCGAGATCGGTCAGGCGGATGCGGGTGGGATCCACCTGCCCCCCTGCCCCACCAACGGTCACCAGCGGCATCCCCAGCCCGCGGCAGTGGGCGATCAGCGCCGCCTTGGCCCGGGCGCCATCGATGCAGTCCACCACCTGATCCAGCCCCCGGTGCAGCATCGTGGCCACGTTGTCGGGATCGATAAACTCCTCGATGACTGAGACCCGGCAAGCGGGGTTGATGTCGAGCACCCGCTCGCGCAGAACCTCCACCTTGGCCCGCCCCAGGGTGCTATCGAGTGCCAGCAACTGGCGGTTGATGTTGGACTCCGCCACCTGATCGAGGTCCACCAGGGTCAGGGCCCCAATGCCGCTGCGCGCCAGGGCCTCCACCGCCCAGGAGCCCACCCCGCCCACGCCGATCACCCCCACCCGCGCGGCGGCGAACCGCTCCAGCGCCGCAGCCCCGTAGACCCGGGCGATGCCGCCGAAGCGGCGCGCGAAATCCGGTTCAGAATGGCTCATCGGCTGGTCTTCCGAGTGCTGGCGGCGGGCCTATCCGGGCCGACTGAAAGGGGGGGCGAT
This sequence comes from Chromatiaceae bacterium, assembly GCA_016880695.1. Classification (GTDB taxonomy): domain Bacteria; phylum Pseudomonadota; class Gammaproteobacteria; order Chromatiales; family Chromatiaceae; genus JAEHCY01. Next base: position 1,364 of record JAEHCY010000302.1, read on the forward strand.
GCATGGGGAAACACCTCAGGAAGCCCCCGTGTTGTTGGCGGGAACAAAAAAGGCCGAGGGGTTAGCTCGGCCTTTCGTCGGATCTGGTAGGCGCGATTGGACTCGAACCAACGACCCCCACCATGTCAAGGTGGTGCTCTAACCAACTGAGCTACGCGCCTGTCGTCAGCCGCGGCATGGTACCTCCACAGCGCGGACCAAGCAAGCTCAGCTTGAAAGCCGCACTACCGACCCTCCCGTTACCTCGTCGGCAGACCCGGCTTGGCGCCGTTCCCCGCTGGTTCCGGCAGTTCCGGCAACATTCGGTAAACCTCGGGTAAACGCGCATAGTCGTGCGGATAGCGCAGCCGATAGACCGCAACGGATCGCAGCAACGCGGCGAGAAAACCGAGATGCGCCCGATGCAAGGCGCGGTCGAACAGCTTCACCGCCACCGTCTGCTCCGCCAGGGCCTTGAGCGCAGACGCCGGCGCCAGGCGCTCCAGGGAGAGCTCCGGAATGTCGACCACCGGCTCCAGCACCACCACCGCGCCTAGGGGTAGACTCTCCCTCGCGGCGAGCGGGTACTGCTGGGAGGTCTCCAGCTTCAACTGAGGAAAATGCAGCCTCGCGCAGGGTCGGCCCCCCACCAGGGTGCAGGGACCGATGTCGTCGGCAACGCGCTCGAAGCCGGCGCCCGGGTCCGCAACCGCATGCGCCGCCAGGGTCGACTTACCCTGTCCCGAGGGGCCGAGGAACAGAAGCACCCGAGCGCCCCGCAGCACCGCGCTGGCATGCAGACACCACACCGCCCGCTCCGCCAGGGCCAAGGTAAGAGGCGGACCGAGCAGGGCCTCTTCCAAAACCTCCGCGGCCAACGCCGGCTCGGCCCCCACGCAAGAGATCCCGCCATCCGCCTTCCCCACCCGAAACCGCCCGAGCCCGGACAACAACAGCTCGATTGCCGCCCGCCCCGACCGGCAGACCACCTGCCGGGTGGCGCCCGCCAGCCACCCTTCCGCGCTTACCTCGGTCGCGTCGCCCGCGATGACCGGCGGCGCAACCGCCTGCAGCTCAACCCCCGGTGAGTCGCAGGCATAGGCTGAGAGCAGGTGCAGCGGCACATCGGATAGCAGCCCATGACCCGCAACCCGGTAGCCGTAGCATCCCCGCTGCGCAGCGGACCAACCCTGTAGGGCGAAGAATCGTATCAACCTCATGGATCCGGCAGTTGCGGGTTACCTGCACCCTTCGATCGGGCTCAGGACAGGTCTCGACGTGGCCGCTTTCTGGCCTGCTCGGGGCAGCTCGTAAACAGACTCCCTATGCCAGCGCAGGCGAAGGAGTGGATAGCCTCAAATCATGCTAGCGACTCTCGGGGCTGCTGCACAGCATTGGCTTGGTTCCTCCTGTCCGTCGGGTCCGGTCCCGTTGCCCCCACCAGACCGACCAGACACCGCTCGTCCCGAGCAGTCGCGAAGCGGCTGATCGAGGTCTCTTGCGGGCCTGATCAAAGGGAACGCGACCAACCCTGGTCACCGCCGAGGTCGCCGGCTTCTCCGCCTCCAGCGGCACGACCGAGGCGATGCGCCCGGATGGCCGAACCAGCGGGACATCACCGCCAGAATCTACACCAAGGTCGTTTACAACCTGTTGAATCGCGGATACTATTGATAATATAAAGTTACGGTTTCGATTTACACAATGATTCCCCGTATCGCGATCGACACCTTGCATCGTCTGGCAAAGGGTTTCC
>JAEHCY010000303.1 GCA_016880695.1 Chromatiaceae bacterium
GCCAGTTTCGGTGTGCTCATGTCCATTCATACTCACCGTAAGCTCGTGCCCACCTGAGGTTTTTTCGGGATCCCAGAGGAGTATCGGCACCGTGAAGCCCTGTGGGTGGCCCGCCGCCATCGCCTTGCTGGTCAGCTCCGCCACTCTCGCCGAGCCGAGTGAGTTCCGCAGCGCACTGGGGGAATTCGCCGCAGAGATACAGCAACGCCACCAGTTCTCCCCGGCCGAGATTGAGCGCGCCCTCGGCGAGCCGAAGTTCCGTTCCGATATCATCGCGGCCATCTCCCGTCCGGCGGAATCCAAACCCTGGTACAAGTACCGGCCGATCTTCGTTACCCCGGAGCGGGCCCGCGCGGGACTGGCCTATTGGAAAGCCGGGGAGGTCATCCTGCAGCGGGCATCGCAGGTCTACGGGGTCCCTCCGGAGATTATCGTGGCGATCATCGGGGTGGAGACCCGCTACGGCCGCCACACCGGTAGCTACCGGGTGGTCGATGCCTTGAGCACCCTAGCCTTCGGGTACCCCCCGCGCGGGGGGTTTTTCCGGCGTGAGCTGGAGGAGTTTCTCTTGCTCAGCCGCGAGCAGCGGGTGGAGGCTCAGGAGCAGAAGGGTTCCTACGCCGGCGCCCTGGGTAAGCCGCAGTTCATGCCGAGCAGCTATCGTCGCTACGCGGTCGACTTCGACGGCGACGGGCGCAAGGACCTCTGGCGCAGCGACGCAGACGTCATTGGCAGCGTGGCCAACTATCTCCGCGAGCATGGCTGGAAGCCCGGTGCCCCGATCACGGTTCCCGCGCGAACCCCCGCAACCCCGCCGCAGCACCTGGATGCCACCGGGCTGAAGCCTTCGATAGGGTTAGGCGAGCTTGATGCCGCCGGGATCAAGGCCGAGATAGGCTTGCCACCGGATACCCTGGTGAGCCTCGTACGTTTGGAAAATGAAGAAGATACCGAGTATTGGTTAGGTCTGGACAATTTTTATACGATAACTCGTTATAATCACAGTAACCTCTACGCGATGGCAGTCTATCAGCTCAGCCGCGACATCCTCGCGCTCAAACAGGGGGAAGAGCCCGGGAAGTCGCCACGCTAGGTCTTAGGGCGGGTCGAGATGCGAGCACTGAAGGGGGAGAGGGCCTGCCGAGGAGGGCCGATCGCCACCCTGGGGCACCCTTTGAAACTGAAGGTGGATTGGGCGCTACCGCTGTCGGGCGCAGTACTGCTGCTGTTCCTGGCGGGGTGTGCCAGCGTGCACAGGGGCGGGCCAGGCGGAGAGATCGATTTCGACAGTATCCCAGATGCGGTGCCCCGCCCGGAGCCGAAGAGCCGGTATGGCAATCCCCCCTCCTACGAGGTCTTTGGTCAATGGTATCAAACCCTCGCTACGGGCCGCGGTTATGTTGCCCGGGGGATCGCCTCCTGGTACGGTCCCAATTTTCACGGCCGGCGCAGCAGTAGTGGCGAGCCCTACGACATGTACGCCATGACCGCGGCCCACAAGACCTTGCCGCTTCCCAGCTATGCCCGGGTGACCAATCTGGACAACGGTCGCAGCATCGTGGTTCGGATCAACGACCGCGGTCCCTTCCATGATGGACGGATCATCGACCTCTCGTACGTGGCGGCCGGGAAGCTGAGGTTACTTGGACCCGGGACGGCACCGGTTGAGGTTCGGGTGCTCGACCCGGATCGCCCGGGGGAGGTCCCGACCCCGACCCTGGAGCTGGCGGCAGCCCGGACTGCGGAGGTTCCTGCGCGCCCGGTATCGCCCCCACTCGCCGTCTCCGCGGAACGACCGGTAGCGGCCGTTGAGGGGATGGCTATGCGGGTAGACCAGGTCCCGGCGCGGGAGCCTGAGTCCGCGGTGGTGGTATCCCCGCCAATTGCGCAGGTGCCAAAGGAGCCCCGGTTGTATGTCCAGGTCGGGGCCTTCGGCAGGCGGGACAACGCCGAGCGGCTCCGCGAGCAACTGCTCGACGCAATTCCGCATCAGATTCGGATCCGCGAGAGCGAAAGCGCTGAATCTGCGTTCTATCGGGTCCAGGTGGGTCCGCTCAGGGATCGGGCCTTGGCCGAGAGCGTCTCGCAACGCCTGGCCGCCTTCGGTGTCACCTCGACCCACTTGATTGTCGAATGATGGAGTGCCCAGACGATCGGGGCACAATTGCTGCTGTGCCTTCGCAGGCCAGCAGTTAAACTATGCCATCCTGTTGTCGGTCCCCTCATGCGAATTGTCTGCCGATGAAACTCCGTCTTACTCCCGTCCTCCGTCTTCTGTTCCTAGCGCTGATGCTGGCCGCGTTCGGCGCGGGCGCAGTCGAGAAGCCC
>JAEHCY010000304.1 GCA_016880695.1 Chromatiaceae bacterium
ACATATGGGGAGGAAGGCAAAGCATGGAAACGATCGGACCAGTCTTATCAGCAAGGCGCGCTTCGGCAGCAAACCCGGAGATTGAAGATGCGAATTCGGGCGCCATCGGCAAACAGAAAACGAACAAAATTCCCTTCGGCAAAACGCTGCTGCTCGGCGCCATGCTGAGTGCGGCATCGGTCACGCCGGCTTACGCGGATGGGCAAATCACCATCATCCATACCGGCGATTTCCACGGCCATCTGACGCCGCGCCCCAACCTGCGCAGCAACGCAGATTATCCCGGCCAGATGGTCGGCGGCCTGGCGCGCGTCGCAACCAAAATCAAGCAAATCCAGGCCGGCAAGGGCGGTGCGGGCAAGACGCTGCTCATGCACACCGGCGACACCATCCAGGGCTCCGGCGAAGTCCTGTATACGCGCGGCCAGGCCATCGTCGACGTGGTCGACATGCTGGGCATCGATGCCTACGCGCCAGGCAACTGGGACTTCGTCTATGGGCCGGAACGCTTCAAGGAACTGTTCGCCTCCCCACTGAATTCGAACACCTCCAAACACGCAAAGCGCAAGGCCTCGCCGCCCCCGGCCCGCACACGCTGGGGTGGGCTGATGTCGAACGTATACCTGACCAGCACCGACTCTAACGCGCCCAAGCGGCCGACGGCCATGGGTTCGGAGCAGGACTCAAATGTTTCAGCTTCTGAATACGACACGTGGGCAAACTGGTATGTAGATAACGGTCAGCGCGTGCTGCCGCCGTATACGATCAAAACCGTCAACGGCGTCAAGATCGGCATCGTCGGCTGCACCACCAGCCGCGGCCCGCAGGTGGTCGGCAGCTGGGTGACCGTGGGCCTGGAATTCACCGACTGCGCTCGCGAAGTTCCGAAATTCGCCGAGGCCGCTCGCAATGATGGCGCCGAGGTGGTCGTGCTGATTTCCGAAATCGAAATCGGCCGCAACATAGACATCCTCAAGCAGAACATCACCAATGCCAATCAGCATGTCGATTTGGTCTTGAACTCGGACATGCACGAGGAAGTGCTGAAGCCGATAGAAGTGGTTGACGGTGCCGGCAACAAGACCTGGATCATCGAAACCGGCCAGGACGGCACGCTGGTCGGTCAGGTAACCTTCTCGGTGCATGCCGGCCAGGTGGTCGGCATGGACCACATAGCGCACCGCATCGACGATCGCATCAAGGAAGACAAGGCCGTGGCCAAGAAAGTGGCGAAGGTGCGTTATCCGTTCAACGAGGGCTTCAAAGCGTCGATTCCCTGCGATGCCAACAGCCCTTACTGGAATTCATTCACGCAGGCCACCTGCCTGAATGGCCCGCTGAGTGAAGTCGTGGGCTCCACCGACGTGGCGTTGCACCGCAGCAACTTCTCGCACGAGGAAATGGCGGCGACCATCGAGGGCTCGTCCCATGACTTCATCACCGATGCGATCCGCTGGTGGGCGAAGTCGGACCTGGCGACCGTGCGCGGCTTCCGCTACGGTACCCATGTCGCGCCTGGCCCGATCACGCGCAATGACCTGTTTCACTTTGTGCCCATCGGTCCTCGTGTCGGCAAGGCCTCGCGCGTTGTGGCAAACCAGATCCGCAACCAGATCGACAACTCGTCGCTGGCAGTGCTTAGCAGCAATCCGAACAGCCCACTCATACCGCTGCCGAGATATAACAACGCCTATGGCACAAACGGCCAGGACCCTGGAGCAGGTTTGACGAAATATGGCTTGGGGGGCAGCCCCATGGGGTTTGGTGGTGGCTGGCTGTTCGCCTACAGCGGCGAAGGCTTCCATATGGACTTTGCGCCGTATTTCGTACCGAGTGCCCAGGTGGTGAAATCCGGCGCCCCGGGGAGCGCTGGTTCCGGGATCTACCTCGACATTGATCCCGGCACGGGCAAGCCCTACAACATCCAGGTTGCGGCGGCAGCAACCGATACTTCGCGCGCCCGTTCGCTGAGGGTAAGAATGCCCTGCAAGTACCTGCCACCGGCTGAACAGACCAGCACCGGCTGCAGCGTCATTGACACTGCCACCCTCTACCAGACGACCCTGACCGCGCAGGCTGACGGCAAGTGGACGGCCAGCTGGAATACTCCCTACGCAACGGCGAAACAGGTGTATTTGCTGAACCCGGATGGCTGGCAGTATCTGCAAGGCCTGGCAAACCAGCCGAATCAGCCCAATGCGGCAGCCAGACCGTTCCAGATGCCGACGTTCACGGTGGCCGGTTACTATTACGCGCAAAGCCCGGACACCATCAACAACTGCAACAACTGCTATGCGGCCGGGACCTCCACCGTGGTGGGTGATCCGAACGCCGCCTACCTGCTGCCGGTGAATGTGGATGAAAATGGCAACGCGGCACTGGATGCAGAGGGCAATCCGATCTATGTGCGCGACAGCAACGGAAACGTTGAGTGGGAAAACGACTACAACGGCAAGCGTAAGCCGAAGATACTGGGCGCGCCGATCGACCTCACCATGATCATCGAAAAGTATCTGGCACACCTGGAAGCAGAGGATGGTGGCGTGACAAGCACAAATCTGCCGCTCAACCGCATCGGTTTGGTGAACAACGACGGTACCGGCCCCATCGCGCTGCCCGACTTCAGCGGCACCCTGGGATTCCCCGTCATGCAACCCTTCTGCGGCACGATCGGCAAGACGAGCGCAACTACGCTGGATTGCCCGCAGTAAGACATCAGCGCGAAGTCATGACCTGACTTCGCACCATGAAGCCAGGCACTCATGTGCCTGGCTTTTTTCATGTCTTGCACACCCGAAAGCAACGCCCATGAAGACACTGCCAGAGATCAAAAGCAGTCCTGTCATGGAGCTTCATCCCATCTCTGTACAAGTTTGGGCCAGCAAATAGTTGAGCAGGAATATCTGCGGCTGGTTATATAAGCCATTCCTGTTGGACATTACAAAAACCCCATATGAAAATGGTCCTTATGGACTAGTCCACTGGGATTAATCCATCTAGTCCCTGTACGACTGGTACCCATGTTCAAGTGTGCCGGGGAAATCAATAACACATATACGGAGGAGTTTATGCACAAGCTACTGATCCTGCTGACTGCCAGCGCGGCCCTGCTTAGCGCAAATGCCCAAGCAGTTCCTCGCGGCGAATTGCTCGCCACGACCTGCAATTCATGTCATGGCCCTGGTGGCAAAAGCAAGGGTGCCATCCCAAGCCTGGCCGGATTGGACAAAGGCTATCTCGTTCAGGCGATGAAGGACTTCAAGTCCGGCACCCGCCCCGCCTCGGTGATGAAGAAACACGCTGCGGGCTACACCGAGGCCGAGTACGAGCTGATGGGCGAGTACTTCTCCAAACTTAAATAAATAGCCCGGACATCCTAGGAGAACTGATTATGAGTATCAACCGTCGCGATTTTCTCAAAGTGTCCGGTGCAGGCGCCGCTGCCGTTCTGGCTGGCGGGTGTGCAACAACCGCTGGTTCAGGCGGCAATCCCAAGGTGGTGGTGGTCGGTGCCGGTTTCGGCGGCGCCACCTGCGCCAAGTACCTGCGCAAGTGGGGACCCAATATCGAAGTCACCCTGATCGAGCCGAACGACAAGTTCGTGTCCTGCCCCCGCTCCAACCTGGTGGTGGCGGGCTACCGCACCATGGACGACATCACCCATGGCTATGACAACCTGCCCAAGCACGGCATCAAGATGGTGAAGGATTACGTGGTCGGCATCGATGCCGCCAAGCGCACCGTCACCACCAAGGGCGGCACCACTATCAGCGATGACCGCCTGGTACTCGCCCCCGGCGTTGAAGTCCGCACTGATACCGTTACGGGCTACAAGGAAGCCGAAGCCGCCGGCAAGGTCGTGCATGCGTGGAAGGCCGGCCCGCAAACCGCCCTGCTGAGAAAACAGCTGGCAGCCATGCCCGACGGCGGCGTGTTCGTCATGTCGGTGCCGGCCGCGCCCTA
>JAEHCY010000305.1 GCA_016880695.1 Chromatiaceae bacterium
CGTACGACAGATCGCCCCCCAGTAAGCTGGGAAGCGGCCCCGTCGAGGCTTGTCCTCGGCCGCTCGAAGCGGGTGTTCAACCCGCAATCGCCGAATCGAGGTTTACCCGCCCATGCCCCACCCGCTGCGCTCGTTTGGGGCCGGGCGGCGGCTGTCCGTCCACAGATAACTCCCTGCTTTCGGCCCCGGCGCGCCGCCCAGGAGGATCTCTCGGCGGTTCAGAAGGCGTCGAGGACGCGTGAAGCCTCGGCGAGGAAATCCGGCGGGGGCAGAAGCTCGGCGCTCGGAATGCGGACGAACAGTGCGGTGACCCGGCGATCTTCTGCGAGCAGGATCTCATCGAACGTGGGGGTGCTCACCACTCCGCTGGCATCGGGGCGCAACTTAGTATTCATGCTGTCGAGGCTGAGCGAGACCTGCTCGAGCTGAAGGTACTTCTCCGGCTCAGCGAAGGTGGTGGCCACCCCGCCCAGGCGGTCCTCGAGGGTGGCCGAATCCGACCGTAGGTCCCGTAGCTTTGTCTCCACCCCCGCGAGCTGCTGCTCGATTGCGGTGAGGTCGACCGCTTTGGCCCCGTCGGCTTCGCCGAGCGAGCCCAAGTCCAGCCTGGCCGCCCGCAGGCAACCCGCCTTTTCCTGGAGCAGTTGCTGCTGCTGGCGCTCGAGTCGGGTCCGCGCCGTTCGGGCCGTGGAGAGCTGCTGCAGGGCGACACCGATCAGGTAATCGAAGCCGCGTTTCATCAGCTCCCGGCGGGCGTCGCGCTCGGTGTCGGCAACGATCGGCACCCGATGGTTGCTGAAGTTGACCACCACCTGGGCGACCTCCCGCCGTACCAGCTCCCCGTCGAGCTCCAGCCCGAGCACATTCTTTTCCGCCCGCCGTGCGCCGATGGCGCCATAGAGATCCACCGGCAGCGGACCGGGGTGCTGGCGCAGGTACTCGCGCATGGCCTCGCCAAAGCTCAATGCCTCCCGCAGATGCTCGGGCGAGGCGAACAGGGTGCGCAGGCGCGGATCATTCATGTAACCCTCGCGGTCGGCGGCAATCGCCGGGGGCAGGCGGTTGACGAATCGAACCACGAAGTCCACGGCATGCTCCACGGGTTCCCACAGCCGGCGCTGGTAATGGCGTAGGGCGCGGAAGCGCGGATCGGTGCCATCGATCACCCGCTCGATGGCGGCCTCGATCAGGTGCTTGTCGAACCCGCTGGGCTCGCTCGGGGTGGCGAAGATGGAGCGGAGAAAACCAAATACCATGACAGTTCTCCTCTGGTCGAAACCAGAAAATGGCGCGTGTGCCGCCAGCGGCTCGCCCGGATACGGTCCTACCTTAGCACCAACCACCGCATTCGTCACAATCCCGACTTGGGTAGCTTTATCAGCTCTTGCTAAACTACTGAGGTTCCATTCGGCACTGCTTTCGGTTCGTCCTAAGTCCTCAAGAGGCGCCTGTTCATGAACAACCCGGTCTTGCTTCGGATCTTTCCCTTCCTTGCCTGGTTTCCCGTCGACGCGCTCATACTGCGGGGGGATCTCATCGCGGGCATCACAGGGGCGCTCGTGTTGGTGCCCAAGGCGATGGCCTATGCGCAGCTCTCGGGTCTACCGGTGTATTACGGTCTGTATGTGGCCTTTATCCCGGCTATCCTCGGCGCACTGTGGGGATCGTCGCGGCAGCTTGCCACTGGTCCGGTGGCGGTTGTCTCCTTGATGACCGCGGCGGCTATCACACCGCTGGCCGCGCAGTTCTCCGAGGAGTTCATCGGCCTGGCGCTGGTGCTGGCGCTCATGGTGGGCCTGATCCAGTTCACCTTAGGCGTCGTCAAGCTAGGCACCGTCGTCAACTTTGTCTCCCAGCCGGTGATCCTGGGGTTCATGAACGCCGCGGCCATCATCCTCGGCCTGTCACAACTCGACATGCTGCTCGGTATCCCCAAGGGGCGCAGCGATTCTTTCCTCTACGATATCTGGGAGATGCTGGGCTACCTGTCCCAAACCCATCTCCCCACGCTGGCCATGTCGGTCTTCGCGCTGGCGCTGATGCTGGGCTTCAAGAAGATCCCCGCCCTTGCCAAGCTCGGCGTGCTGGTGGCCGTGATCGTGACCACCCTGATCTCTTGGAGCATCGGCTTCGAGCGCAAGAGTAGCGCCCGAGTCGACGATGTGCAGGATCCCGACGCCAGGGCCCTGCTTGCGGAATTCCAGAGGGTAGAGGTCCGAATCGATGAACTGAACCAGCAGCTAAGTGAAAAGACAGCGCGTCTGAGGACGATTCGGAAAGAGCAGGGTGAGCTGACCCCCGATGCCGTCACCACCACCTACGAGACCGAGCTGCTCAGGCTGCAGTTGCGTGATCGCGAGAAAGAGAATCGCAACCGCAACCGGGTGCTGCGCGGTTTTATGTTTGAACGGGCAACGGATGGCGATGGCCAGTCCGCCAGGCTTTATCTCGCGGGTCAGGTGCCCGCGGGCGAAACGTCCGACGGTCGCCACTGGCATATCAAGAAGTTCGAGAAGGGTGAGATGAAGTTGATGGGCGGGGGTGATGTGGTTGGCAAGATCCCCAGCGGCCTGCCATCCTTCCGGGTACCGCCGATCTCGCTCGATGCGGTGCTGCAACTGCTATCGGCGGCTTTCATCATCGCGCTGGTGGCGTTCATGGAATCGGTGTCCATGGCAAAAGCGATGGCGGCTAAAACCAAAGAACGCCTCAATCCCAACCAGGAGCTGATCGGCCAGGGCATCGCCAATATCGGCGGCGCCTTCTTTCAGTCCTACCCGGCATGCGGTTCCTTCACCGGCTCGGCGATCAACCTCCAAGCCGGAGCCAAGACGGGCTTTGCCATGGTGTTCAATGGCGTCTTTGTGGCGGTGACCCTGTTGTTCCTCACCAATTACCTCTACCACTTGCCCAAGGCCACTCTGGCGGTGATCATCCTCTTAGCCGTGACCAGCCTGATCACCCCCAAGGCGCTCAAGCATACCTGGCAGGCCAGCCGCGCCGATGGCGTGGTCGCTCTGACCACCTTTATCGTTACCCTGGTGGCCGCGCCCCACCTCGATAAAGGCATCCTCGTCGGCGCGGGATTGGCCATCGTCCTGTTCCTCTATCGCACCATGAAGCCGCGCGTCGCGGTGCTCGGGCGCCACAGCGATGGGACACTCCGCGACACCAAGGTCCACCCGACCCTGCCGACCAGTCCCCACGTTATCGCCATGCGTTTCGACGGCCAGCTCTACTTCGCCAATGTGGCCTATTTCGAGGACAATGCGCTCGAATTGGTGGCCGCCAAGCCAGACGCCAAATACCTGCTGGTGGTGGGGGATGGCATTAACCACCTCGATGCTTCAGGGGAGGAAGTGGTCCATCACCTGGTCGAGCGACTGCGGGGGGCGGGCGTGGAGATTGTCTTCGCTGGGCTCAAGAAACAGGTGCTCAGTGTGATGCATTCCACAGGGCTGTTCGATCTAATCGGTCAGGCCAACATTTTTCCCACCGAACATCAGGCTATCGTCACCATCTACCAGCGGCTGGGAGTGGATGGCAAGGATGACCCCTTCTACAACGTTCGGGCGCAGCCCCAAGCCGCCCCGGCCTAAAGGCCCCAGTCAGCACGGCCAGGCGTTGACC
>JAEHCY010000306.1 GCA_016880695.1 Chromatiaceae bacterium
CCAGGGGGATGCGCCCTCCCCCATCAGGGCGAAGGGGGCGCCCACTGCCCCCGCGATCAGGCACAGCATCCCGATACGCCAGTACCACAGGGTCACCGCGGACTCGGACTTCTTGCGCTGGTGCTGGAGCCACAGCGTGGTCAGGGCGAAGGACAGCAACCCCCCCGAGACGGCGAGGCCACTTCCCCAGAGGAGCAACCGCCAGGCCTCCCCACCCCCCAGCCGCAAGCTGGCGAGGGCCAGGGACCACAGGCCCAAGGCCGCGAACAGCCCCCCGATCAACCCAAGCCGCATCGAGCGGGGATACGACGGAGTGTGCTGGAACAGGGGCACCACCTCGTAGGCCAGACCCACCACCAACAGCCCGGTCCAGCCCAACAGGCCCCAGACCGCGTGCAGATCGGTCCAGCGCCGGCCCAGGGAAAGCGGCGCATCCCCCACAGCGCCGGCCCCGAGGAGCAATCCAAGAACCAGGGTGGTCAACAGGCCGAAGAGCGCGAAGCCCACCCCTCGGCCGGTATCCGAACCGGCGGCGGTGCGCATCGGCCTCACCGCGACGGAGGCGAGAAACAGCAGCAAGCTGGCCGCTAGCAGGCCGAGGGCGAAGATCATCGCCACCGACCCACCGGGTCGCATCAACGCCAGCCCAAGCAGCGCGGCACCCAGGGTCAGGCCCGCATGGACCCACCCCGCCGCCGGCCACCCCCTGGGGAGAGTTGCCCCCAAGACAACGGGCAGGACCTGATGCAACGCCCCCACCATCACCATCGTCAGATAGCCCAAGGTCAGCAGGTGAACACTGGCCAAGACCTCGGGCCGCCAGCGCCCGGCGACCGCCTCGGCACCGCCCACCCCCAACAACAGCGCCGCCGCGATCCCGAACAGGGGTGCGGTGAGGAAAAACCTCAGTGGGACATTGAGCGCCGGGGTGCGGGAGAGCTGAAGCTTACTCATGAGGTATCAGCCGCTGAAGCAGATGCCGCCGCAGATCTGGCATCTGGAGCGTCAGACTCAGGCGTGGTTGGCGAATCAGGTGACCCATCGCGGATAAACAGGTCCGAACACCGCATCGGCAAGGGCCGGCCGCGGTGTCCCGCCCATCAGACAGCGGCTCGGCGAGAGGATGTGACGACCCATACCGGCTTTCGCCCGCGCTGGTGGTTCTCGGATTCTGGCTTCAGCACATCTCGCCCCACATCTTAGGTTCGGGTGACGGAGACCTCCGAGAGCAGCCCCAGGAGGCGGGCCTGCACCTCCACGGACTGGAGCGCTACCCTGGCCTCTCCCTTGGGCTCGAGTACGGCGGCAACGACGGCGGACATGGAGCTTACTCCCTCTCGGATCGGAGGCGGTCGAAAAGTTCCATCACCCCCCGCGCCAGGGCCCGCACCTGCTCGGGGGTGAGACCTGAGCGCCGGGGGTCGAGCAGAATCTCCACCCCCATGTCGATGACCAGGTGGCTCCAGACCTCGACACTGCCGCGCTGGCGGGGAATCGGGGGTACGGTGGTTTCCCCCTCGGAGCGATCAGCTCGCGGATGCGCTCCAGAGACAACCCCGCCTGCTGCCATTTGCGGATGCTGAGGAGCTGATCAAGGTGAGCGGTGCCGTATGGGCGCCCCGGCCCAGCCCTCCAGTCCGTTCCAACAGACCGAGCTGGAGTCGGCACCCTGAAGTCCGAGCG
>JAEHCY010000307.1 GCA_016880695.1 Chromatiaceae bacterium
CGCAGATCGGATTGATAGGAAGCCAGCGTGTTGCGGCTGAGGCCCCGCTCCATCCAGATGGCATCGGCGAAGCCCTCGATAACCGCCGCGTCCGGCTGCGGCTCGCTCACCCGATGCTTACCCCCTCGTGCCGCAGTAACCAACGCTTGGTGAACAGGCCGGCATCGGCGGTGGTCCCGGCGTACCCCCCCAAGCCGTGCTTTCCGACCACTCGGTGGCAGGGAACCAGCAGCAGGCAGGGGTTGCTGCGGCAAGCCCCACCCACGGCGCGGGCACTGGTTCCCAACTCCCGGGCCAGTTCTCCATAGGTACGCACCTCCCCGGAAGGAATGCGGCACAGCGCCCCCCACAGCCGTCGCTGAAAGGGTGTGCCCTGAGGATCCAGGGGTGATTCGAACCGGGCTTGGGGTTTGCCGAAATACCGCGAAAGCTCGCGGAGCGCTGCAGTGACCACCGGCGTTGGATAACCCGCATCCCAGGCGTCGGAGCAGAATCGAACGCGGGAGATCCCCGTGGCGGTGGCCTCCAAGCGCAAGAAACCCAGGGGAGTAGGAAGCATTCCCCAACCCGATGAAGGTTCTGCCATGACAATACCCCACTTCTGAAGCGATTAGTCGGACCTCGGCCAGACGATCTGGTCACGCGCCGCCAGCCTTGCGTATACTTTAAACGGAGCCGCGCTCGGCTTCCCAACAAACTACCATTCCCGGAGGGAAAATCATGCGACGAATCCTGATCTCGGCAGCCCTGGCAGCCGCCCCTTTACTGGCATCCGCAGGCCCGCTCGATAACGCGGCCTTCACCGTGCGCTCGACCGAAGACCTGGTGAATCTCTGCAGCGCAAAGGACGGCGATGCCCTCTATCCCGATGCCAACCTGTTCTGCCTCGGCTACATCGCGGGTACCGCCCACTACCATCGCGAGCTCACCAAGGGACCCAAGGTCAAGCCCATCTTCTGCCCGACGGAACAGGTCACCCGTTCCGAGGCCGTGACCATCTTCCTCGATTGGGCGAAGCGTAATCCGCAGTCCCTGGGCCTACCGGCGACGGAGGGGCTGCTGCGCGCGGGCGCCGACAAATTCCCTTGCCCGAAGGCGGAACCGGTCAAGGCCAAAGCCAAGTCTAAGTAAACGGACCCCGCCGCGGTCCCAAGAACCATGAATCGTTCAGACAGACGGAGAACCTCCCTAATGAATCGTCAATTCTTCATCCCTTCCTTGGTGCTTGCCACCTCCGTCCTCAGCGGCTGCGCCGGCATGAGTGACACCCAGCAGCGCACCCTCAGCGGTAGCGCGATGGGTGCAGCCGGTGGTGCCGCGATCGGCGCCATCAGCGGCAATGCCGGCGCCGGCGCGCTCATCGGCGCCGGTGTCGGTGCGTTGGGCGGGTATGTCTACGACCAGCACGAGAAATCGCAAGGCAACTAACCCCCGCCAGCGGCAGCGGACGACGCGTCCCGTCGCCCGCCGCCGTCTCCCGCCTTGGCCCCAAGACAGTGACAGGACCGAGGCAAATCCTCATGGCCGACGGCTCTTGCGCTTAATGAGCGGGCCGATCGCTCGCAGGGAGCGCGGCAGCGAGCCACGCCCTCAGCCGTTCCTGTACCCGATCGCAGAGTCCGCAGTCGCGACAGGCCGGAGTGCTGCGTGTCGCCAGTGGGAAACCCTCCGCAAGCAGCCGGCAAATCGCCGGTAACTGCCCGGTGCCCAAGTTGGAGCCCTTGGCGCGACCCTCCAGGTGAGCACGGGTTGCCTCCACCAGATCGGTGAGGAGGTCGTTCATATCCTGGCAGTGCTCCTCGCGGTCGAGCTCCGCCGCCAATTCGCCCACCAGATCGACCAGCTCCCGATGGAGTCGGTCCACAAAGGGGTCGCCGGTGGCATACTTGGTCTTCCAACGAATACGGTGCATAAATCAGCTCCCCTGGCCTTCCTTGCGCAGTATCGAGCTTTCTCAACCGTTCCGACAGGAGCGGAATCGGCCGCTCGGTGGGTCCAGGTGCATCCCAATCTTTTCGAGGTCTTGCCATGTCAACTCCAGATCACCAGCAGATCGCGGTCGTCGCTGGGGTGGGATCCGGGCTCGGCTCCGCCTTGTGTCGGCGGCTCATGCGGGAAGGGTACGCGGTCGCCGGTCTTGCCCGATCGTCTGCGGAATTTCCCGCACTCCTAGCGGAGGCCAGCGTCCAAGGACGGATCTTTCGCGGGTTCATCTGCGATACCACCGATGAGGCGAGCGTGGAGACTGCGTTCTCCGCTATCGAGACCGCGCTCGGCCCACCGCGGGTTCTCATCTACAACCCCGGCCGATTTTTCCAGGGCGGCATCCTGGAAACGGAGGGGACCGACTTCACCGAGGTTTGGCGCGTGGGCTGCCTGGGGGCCTTCCTGTGTGCCCGCCGGGTGGTACCGGGCATGCTCGAGGGCGGCGGAACCCTGATCTTTACCGGCGCCACGGCCGCGATCAAAGCGGGTGCGGGGTTTGCTGCCTTTGCCTCGGCCAAGTTCGCCCTGCGGGGGTTGGCCCAGTCCCTGGCCCGGGAGATCGGACCGCGGGGGATTCACGTCGCCCACGTGATCATCGATGGCATTATCTGGACGGCACGAACCTTCCATTGGCCCGGCGTGACCGAGCAGCAGTGTCTCAGTCCCGATGCGATCGCAGAAAGCTACTGCCACCTAATCCGACAGGAGCGCTCGGCCTGGACCTTCGAGCTCGACCTGCGCCCGGACGTGGAGACCTTCTGACGGCACCAACCACCACCTCAGTGCAGGTGCCTTTTCTCCTCACTCTCGGCTGCGTCAGTGGAAGCGCCGGGCTCGTTGAAGGGCCAGTCGTCCACCTCCTCGTCCTCCCAGCTATACCTCGTTGCCGGGGGCGGCGGGTCCACTCGCCTCAGCAGCAAGGCGAGAATGATGCCGAGCAGGGCACCGAAGAAGTGGGTTTCGAAGGAGATGTCCGGCGCGGTGGGAAAGATTCCCCAGATCATCCCGCCATAGAGCAGGAATACCGCGAGTGCGAGGGCGATGGCGCGGCGATCCCAGCGTAGCGCGCCCATGGTGAAGAGGAAGAAAAGCATCCCGAAGCTCAGGCCACTGGCGCCCAGGTGGTAGGCGGGACGGGCGAACAACCAAACCCCGAGGCCGGCGCCGAGGTAGACCACCGGCAGGACGATGGGCGCTGCCCGCGGATACCCGTAGAGCAGGGCCGTAC
>JAEHCY010000308.1 GCA_016880695.1 Chromatiaceae bacterium
CAACGATGATGCCCAGCAGATAGAGGCGAAACCAGGGGCTTTCCGAACGGACCTGGTGGTCGAAGACGATGCCGGCTGGAAGGATGATCAGGGAAGTGGCCACCACGAGTACGCCGAACAGCGCGAGCGCGTCGTAGAGCATGGCGGCCAGGCGGCGCAACAGTCCGGGTGCTGCGGCTTGCGCGAGCCCCGCGGTCACCGGCGCCATGGCTGGGTCCTGGGGCCAATGGCCGGATTCGATGAGGCATCCATGGCGCTATTGTCGCAGACCCTCGGCCGCGGGGGGAGGCGTGCCAAATGGCGTCCCCGCCCGGAAATGGCCATAATCCGTCCTAGATCAGCCAGCGTTCAGCTAATGAATCGTCCCGGGAGACCCTTCCGAAGCGCCTTAGAACGCGCCCTGCGGCGAGCCCCGATGCCGGTGTTGGCGATACTCGTCGGGCTGGCCACCGGTTTCGTCGTCTGGGGGGTGCTCGATCAGATCCAGAGCCGGTCGGTGCATAAGATCCTGCAGCGGGAGCTGCGCACGCAGTTGGATCAGCGCTCCCGCGAGAACCTGATCCGCTTCGACCATTACGTCCAGAACTACGCGAGCACGGCGACCCTGCTGGCAAGCCATCGACGGCTCGGCCACTACCTCGAGCCGTTGTTTTGGCCCCCGGGTGATGCCGTGCGCCCGATCATCTACGGTGCGACGCCACCGCCATGGGTGCCGCCCGCGAGGGAGCAGAGCACCTTGACCACGCCCACGCACCTGCTGTTGGTCGATCGCGAGGGCGGGGTCCGCGAGGTCTATGAGGTGGCGGGAAAACCGCTTCCGGAGGAGATCAGGGACCGGGTCGGTGGCCAAGTCTTGAGCGACAGCGATGTCCGTGCGGTGCTGACCCGTCTCTCGGATGGCCCTATGCTGCTGGTGAGTAGTGTCATCGAGGATGTGCAGGGGTACCCGATGGGCTACCTGGTGCTTGTGGTGGCGGTGAACGACGAGTTCCTCGCCGCCTCCCAAAGGGGGATGCCGCTCGGTAATGCGGTGCTCACCCTGGTCGATTCCGATGACCTGCGCATCCTGGTGAGCAGTCGCTCCGATGAGCCCTTCGCTGGCAGTCCGGTCGATCGGTGGAGTGGTGAATACCAGATCACCTTCCAGTCTCTGACCCAGTATGAGGGTACGGACTGGAATGTGATGTTTGCGACCCTGGTGCCCGAGGGTATCGTGGCCGGCCTGGCGAAACGGGTCGGTCAGTTCGAGGAGCGGCAGCGGTTGATCTCCGCGTTGGCCTTCATCTCGGTGTTTACCCTGGTGATCTACCTGGTCTCGGTGCGTCTTAACCGGGTGCTCAAGCGTATGTCGCGTTTCTCTCAGCGGGTGCTGGGAATCGCCCAGCCCGGCCCCGAGCGCACCGGCAACCAACTGTTGTTGCTCGAGGAGTGGCTGCACCAGTTCGGGCAGTTGGTGCTGAAGACCCGCGAGGAGATGCGCGAGCGTCATGAGAGCGAGATGCGCCAGTCCGAAGCCCTGAAGACTGCCATTCTCGAGGCCTCGCTGGATCCTATTGTCACCATCGACGAGCAGGGCAGCATCATCGAGTTCAACCCCACCGCGGAGCGTGCCTTTGGCTTCCACCGGGATCAGGTGCTGGGTAAGCGCTTCGCCGAGCTCTTCGTCGCGCCAGGGGACCGAGCGCTGCTGCAGATCCTGCTCCATGCCTCCCGGGAACAGGGCGGAGGGGTCGCCGAGCATTACGCCCGCGGTGAGCTCGGGGTGCTGCGCTCGGACCAGAGCCGGATCCCGGTGGAGGTCTCCGTCGTTCCCCTGATGCACGGACCCGAGCTTGTGTACACCGTGTATCTTCATGATGTCTCCGAGCGCCGTAAGGCGGAGCGGGAGATCAAGAGCTTGGCCCGGTTCGCGAGCGAGAGTCCTAGCCCAACCCTGCGCGTGACCCGTCAGGGCACCCTCGTCTATGCCAATGCCGCCAGTCTGCCTCTGTTGGCCTATTGGGGATGTAGGCGGGGTCAGACGTTGCCTCTATTCTGGCGGGGACAGGTCTCCCGGGCCCTTGATGAGAACCGCGACCTCGAGCAAGAGGTCAACTGCGACGGTCAGTTTTACTCGCTGCTGTTGGCGCCGGTGCGGGAGCTCGACTATGTCAACATCTACGGTCGCGAGATCACCGAGGTCCGCCGTGCCGAGCAGGAGGCCCGCCAGCACCAGGCCGAGCTGGTTCACGTTTGTCGCCTTAGCACCATGGGCGAGGTGGCCACGGGCATGGCCCACGAGCTCAATCAGCCCCTCTCGGCGATCGCCAACTATGCGAACGGATGCAGCCGCCGGCTGCACAGTGGGATGGGTGGCAAGAAGGATCTGTTGGCCGCGTTACGCCAGATCACCAGCCAGGCGGAGCGGGCCAGCGAGATCATTCGCCGGTTGCGCGCCCTGGTCGGAAAACAGCCTCCAACTCGGTCGCGCGTCGACCTCAATCACCTGGTCCGGGAGGTCTGCAGCTTCGTCGAATACGACTGTCACAAGCTCGGGGTGCCCGTGGATCTGGAGCTTTCCAGCGAGCCGCTGATCGTCTCGGTCGACCTGGTGCAGATCGAGCAGGTGCTGCTCAATCTGGTGCGCAACGGCTTGGACGCTATTGAGGCGATTCCCCCCGGCGATCGGTGTTTGCGGATTCGAACGGCCCGCGATGCGCAACGGGTTAGGGTGACGGTGTCTGACTCTGGAAGGGGTATCGAGCCCGGGGAGTTGACGCGCCTGTTCGACCCCTTCTTCACCACCAAACCCTCGGGTATGGGCATGGGCTTGCCCATCAGCCAGACCATCGTGCACGATCACGCGGGGCGCATCTGGGCGACCTCGGAGCCTGGCGCAGGTGCCGATTTCCATGTGGAGCTTCCGTCCGCGGACGCGGTGGGGCCGATTGATGAAACCACGGAGTGATGCGATGAAGAGCGAACCGGTTGTGTTTGTCGTCGACGACGATGAGGCCATGCGCAGCTCGCTCAAATGGCTGATCGAGTCGGTCGGTATGCAGGTGGCTACCTATGACTCTGCCGATGGCTTTCTCGACAGCTATTACCCGGGTCGTGCCGGGTGCCTGCTGCTCGATGTGCGCATGCCGGGCATGAGTGGCCTCGAGCTGCAAACCTATCTGGCGCGGGAGCAGATCAGGATCCCGGTCATCATCATCACCGGCCATGGCGATGTGGGCATGGCGGTACGGGCGATGAAGGCGGGGGCGGTGGATTTCATTGAGAAGCCGTTCAACGACGAAGCCCTGCTCGCCAGCATCCGCGCTGCGCTGCAATTCGACGAGAAGCAACGACAGCTCCAGGGACAGCGGGCGCAGGTGGCGGCACGACTGGCACAGCTCACACCGCGCGAGCAAGAGGTCATGGTGATGGTGACCGAGGGTCAGTCGAACAAGGATATTGCCGCCGCGCTCGGGGTCAGCTCCAAGACCGTAGAGGCACATCGTGCCCGGGTGATGGACAAGATGGGGGCGGACTCCCTGGCGGAGCTGGTTCGCATGGCCTTGCTGGCCGGTCTGACGCGGGGATGAGCCGGTGATGAGCGCGGCCGCGAGGGGCTCTTGGCCGTGATTCGGGTCATCGACCGTTATCTGCTCGGCGAGGCAGTCAGGGCGTTTGCCGCCATCGTTGTCACCTTCCTGCTGGTGATGGTCACGCTGCTATTTCTGCGGATGTTCGAGACTGTTGCCCTGGGACAGCTCAATCCCGACCTGGTGCTGCGGCTGGTGGGGTTTCAGGCCCTGCGTTATCTGCCCCGCCTGCTTCCGCCGGCGTTTTTCTTTGCCGTGTTGTTCGTGCTGATCCGCATGCACCGCGACAGTGAGATGATCGCCTTCGCCGCGGGTGGTATTGGGCCACGGCGCATCTATCGGGCGGTGCTGTTTCCCACCCTGCCGTTGGCCCTGCTTGCCGCCTGGTTCTCACTGGAGGTCACCCCCGGGGCCGCGGCGTCGTCCTACCAGATCCTGGCGGAGCAGAAACAGAAGGGTGCGGAGCTGGCCGGGCTGCGCGCGGGGCGTTTCAACGAATACAGCAAAGGGGATCTGGTCGTCTACGCCGAGTCCATCGAGGACGATCGGTCGATGAAAAACCTTTTCATCCAGCATCGCCAGCACGACAGGTTGGAGCTGGCGACGGCGGCCTCCGGTCATTACCGCTTCGATGGCGAGACGGGTGATCACTATGTGACCCTGCTCGATGGCTATCGTTACCAGGGTATGCCGGGACAGGCGGACTATGCCATCGCCCGCTTCGACCGTTATACCCTACGCGTTGCCCGCGAGGAGCCTCGCACGGTGCGCAAGAGTGCGGGGCTGACAACCGCAGAGCTCCTGCGCTCGCCAGGCGATCGAAGCCTGCGGGTCGAGCTTGAGGACCGCTTTTCTTATCCCCTGTCGGTCATCACCCTGGCCCTGATCGCGATCCCCTTGAGCCGCTCCCTGCCGCGGCAGGGTATGTACGGGCGGTTGATCGCGGCCTTCCTGGTCTATGTCACCTTCCTCAATCTGCACAGCCTGGCGCAGAACTGGCTCGAAACCGGGGTGACTCCCCCGTGGCTGGGGATGTGGTGGTTTCAGGGGGTCATGCTGCTCATCGGCGCGCTGGTGCTACTGCCCGATACCCACGCGGCGCAGCGCTTCAAACGGGGCCTGCACGGGCGGCTCGCGAGAGGCTGAGGGGGATGCGGATCGTCGGCCGAAACGCCGTGATAGGTGTTCCCATCAGCCGGGCAGTGGTGCCAGCTCGATCAACCCCCCGTCGTTTTTTGCGTCGATCTTGGCGTAGAGATCATACAGGGCGGCCTGGAGCGCC
>JAEHCY010000309.1 GCA_016880695.1 Chromatiaceae bacterium
CAGAGTCCTCGGAAGAGATCATTCCCTCCACCGCCGTTGGAACCGCTCGCCCCCCCGAGGGGCTCTACCGCGCAAGGCTCGCCGGGGCAATCCCCCGAGACGCCGGATCTGGGCTACTGGAAATGAACGGAAACCAACCCACTCGCCTAGGCGCCATTCGTCGCGCGCGGGCCGGTCAGCGCCGGTATGGGGGACCCTGAAATCTGCGACCCTCGAACCTCGGATCATCGGCCCCAAACCCCTCCTGGTGTCTCTCGCGACCCGATACCCGAAAGAGGGGCCCAGCCAACCGCCTGCGCCCAGCCCCCGTCTGCCAGCCACCGAGGGATCGTCTGGGAACGCTGGCGCTCGTTTACCGCTTGGCCCCTGGAGAATGTGACGCCTTTCTCCGACTCGACGAATAAGCCGGAAACACCACACTTCACAGACGAAAAGTTTTGGGCTAATGTTGATTGTGGACGATTGACGAGGGGGTTGATCATGTATACAGATGGAGAAAAGGAGCTTAAGACCTACTACCTGTCGGTAGCGGAGGCCAAAGAGCTGGAAGAGGCGCTCCGGGATACAGGCAGTTTTGCTCACCGCGGAAGATCCTTCACCGAACAACAGGCCCTGGTGGACGCCATCTGGCGGAAAATTGCCGCCCGGTGCAACTGCGATTTTGACACCATCACACCCACGAGCCCCCCGAAACCTTCGGCCTTTCGAGCAGTTCCGCTGCCCTCAAGGCCGAGTACAGAATAGCTGAGGCTCAGTTCCCAGACTCTTCGAGCATGTCCCTTTGCTGGCGGCGCACCTCGGGGGTCGGTTCCTTTGCCAGCCGCTCGATCTCTTCCTGGAACGCCCGCACGTCCTCGAACTTGCGGTACACCGAGGCGAAGCGTACGTAGGCAACCTGATCGAGGCTCTTGAGCTCGTGCATCACCAGCTGACCGATGGAACGCGAGGGCACCTCGGATTCTCCGGAGGCCATGATCTGGCGGGTGATGCGGTTGACTGCGGCGTCGACCTGGGTGGTGCTGACCGGTCGTTTCTCCAGTGCCCGCAACATTCCGTGGCGGATCTTCTTCCCGTCGAAGGGTACCCGGCGGCCATCCTGCTTGATCACCCGCGGGAGATTGAGCTCAGGGGTCTCATAGGTGGTGAAACGCTCGGTGCATACCCCACACTCACGGCGACGCCGCACCTGATCCCCATCCCCCGCCAGGCGCGAGTCGATGACCTTGGTGTCTTGAGCACCGCAGAAGGGGCAACGCATCGAACCGCCGCAACCGGTTAGATTAGGCGTACCTTGAGGGCCAGTCGACGGCTCGACCGACCCTTCCCGCGCCCTGACCCGAATCGCGGATCAGCGCTGGTACACCGGGAAGCGCGCACATAGGCCGAGCACCCGATCCTTCACCACCGCAATGGTCTGGGCATCGCCCCGATCATCGATCAGGTCGCACATCCAACCGGCCAGCGCGCGCACCTCAACCTCTCCCAGGCCGCGGGTGGTCACCGCGGGGGTCCCCACCCGAATACCACTGGTGACGAAGGGCGACTGGGGGTCGTTGGGCACGGCGTTCTTGTTCACGGTGATATTGGCCGCCCCGAGCCAGGCATCCACATCCTTGCCGGTGAGACCCTGGCGGATGAAGCTGACCAGGAAGAGATGGTCATCGGTTCCTCCCGAGACTACATCGTAGCCGCGCTCGATGAACACCCCGGCCATAGCCCGGGCGTTGGCCAGCACCTGGACCTGGTAGTCCCTGAAACCCGGCTCCATGGCCTCCTTGAAGGCCACCGCCTTGGCCGCGATCACGTGCATCAGAGGACCACCCTGGGTACCGGGGAACACCAGCGAATTGAGCTTCTTCGCGATCTCTTCGTTGGCGCGGGCCAGGATGAGGCCGCCGCGGGGGCCACGCAGGGTCTTGTGCGTGGTGGTGGTGGTCACATCCGCGATCTCTACCGGGCTCGGATACAGACCGGCCGCCACCAGACCGGCGACATGAGCCATGTCCACGAACAGGTAGGCGCCGACCCGGTCGGCGATGGTCCGGAAACGGTGCCAATCTACCACCCGGGAGTAGGCGGAGAACCCCGCCACGATCATCCGGGGGTTGTGCTCGAGGGCCAGGCGTTCCACCTGCTCGTAGTCGATCTCCCCGGTGTCCGCATGCAGGCCGTACTGCACCGCGTTGTAGAGCTTGCCGGAGAAGTTGGGCTTGGCACCATGGGTCAGGTGGCCACCATGGGCGAGGCTCATGCCGAGCACGCAGTCACCCGGATTGCACAGGGCCATGTAGACCGCGGCGTTGGCTTGGGAGCCGGAATGGGGTTGGACGTTGGCATAGGCCGCGCCGAACAGGGCTCGGGCCCGCTCGATGGCGAGGCGCTCGACCACGTCCACATACTCGCACCCACCATAGTAGCGCTTACCGGGATAACCCTCGGCGTACTTATTGGTGAGCACCGAGCCCTGGGCCTGTAGCACTCGCGGGCTGGTGTAGTTCTCGGATGCGATGAGCTCGATGTGCTCTTCCTGGCGCCGCTCCTCGCCCTGGATTGCATCCCAGAGCTCAGGGTCATAGCCGGCGATCTGCATGTCGTTGCGGAACATAGGCTTTCCGGGATTGATAAAGGGGGGTTAGTGTATCAGCCGCGAGCACGAGGCCCCAAACCCAACCCTGGGCTCCCTTAATCGCCACCGCCAACCAGGCGGTCGAAGCGTTCTATCAGTATGAGCAACCGCTCCGTATCCTCGGGCAGCTCGCGAAAGATTTCCGCTGCGAGGGGAACGATCGCGCTCTTGGTCGGCAGCGGTCCGCCCTGTTCCACCAGGGCACGCGTGCGCGGGATAAACACCCACTGCAGCCACTGGGTGAAACGCAGGGTGTCGATGCTGAAGGGCAGGACACTCAAGAACGCCTCGTGCGCGGGCGGTTGCTGTTCCCACAGGCCGAGCTGCCGCATCTCCCGTTCTATGTCCCCCATGAGCGCCCAGCACGGCTGCAGCCGATCCATCACCGGGGCTTGCCAGGGATTGCCGGTGTTGCACCGCCGTGGATGCGGCTGCGGCGGGATTGGTTTAGCATCTTGATGGATCGGGGAGATACGAGGTCGTGGTCGCCGTGAAGCTATTGATCAGGAATCTACCCGCACGCACGCAGCGCAAGGATCTCCGCCGCCTGGTGCGTGAGGCATTCAAACAGTCCCTTCTCACGCAGCTCTTCACCCGCGAGGAGCCCGAGATCCTCTCGTGTGATCGGTTCCGTGCCATCGACCCCACGAATGGCGACACAGAGTACTGGTGCATCCTGGTGGTCCGCCCCGAATCGGCCGCTGAGCGGGTGATCAAACGGCTCCACAGCCAATCGATCGCCGGGCGGCGCGTGGTGGTGAAACAGTACATCGACCGTTGCGGGGACGACAGGCGATACCTTCCGCAGGGCGATGGCAACGATCCCCCACTCCCCGACAGCCTCCCGGAGCGGCGCCGGCCACTGATCATCGAGCCGGTTGAGGACATGACCTCCGATGCCTATCAGGACGTCACCTCGATCGACAGTGTTCGTACGGAACGGTTTCGTTAAAACCCCCCATGCCGGGTCGGCCCGTTCGGCCTAACGCTCCGCCCCGCGGTGGCCGAAATCCTCGGGGCCGCACCCACAGGAACGCACTTCAGAGGCCCAGTACATCCGCCATGTCGTAGAGACCCGGCCCGCGCCCGGCGAGCCAGCGGGCTGCCCGCACCGCACCGCGGGCGAAGGTCATGCGGCTGGTGGCCTTGTGGATGATCTCCACCCGCTCCCCCTCACTGGCGAACCACACCGCGTGCTCGCCCACTACATCACCGGCACGGATGGTCTCGAAGCCAATGCTCTTGGAGTCGCGGGGACCGGTGTGGCCCTGCCGCCCGTAAACCGCCACCTCTTCGAGCCGGCGACCGAGCGCTTGGGCCACCACCTCGCCCATGCGCAGGGCGGTCCCCGAAGGGGCGTCCACCTTGTGGCGATGGTGGGCCTCGATGATCTCGATGTCCGCCTCATCGCCCATCACCCCAGCGGCGATCTCCAGGAGCTTGAGACAAAGGTTCACCCCCACGCTCATGTTGGGGGCGAATACGATCGGAATCTCCCGCGCAGCGGAGGCAATCTCCTGGCGCTGGACCCCGGTGAGTCCGGTGGTGCCAATGACCATCCTTTTGCCTTGGTGGCAGCAGACCAAAAGGTTCCCCAGCGTGGACTCCGGCGCAGTGAAGTCGATCAGAAGATCGAAATCCTCCGTTACCTCGCCGAGATCGGCGACCACCGAAACACCCAGCCTTCCGATACCCGCTACCTCCCCGGCATCGGCGCCGACCAGAGGGCTGCCGGGACGCTCCGTCGCGGCGGTGAGCCTCAGCCCCTCGCCTTCGCCGATGGCCGCGACCAGGGTTTTGCCCATGCGCCCGCCGACACCCGCCACCCCGATCCGCAACATATCGAGCCTCCGCTAAAGCAACTGCACTCAGTGTAACCGGGGATCGCTGGAGCCGCGCGTCGCGCCGCCCGGTGCGATTCACAGCCCCATGTTGGCGAGGAATTTCTTCACCCCGTCGATCCAGGAGCTCGATTGGGGGTTGTGGCGGTGGCCGCCTCCCCGCAGGGTCTCGTCGAAGCGCCGCAGGAGATCCTTCTGCTCCTCGGTGAGGTTGACCGGGATCTCCACCGCCACCCGGCACAGCAGATCCCCCGGCGCGCCTCCGCGCACCGGACGCACGCCCTTGCCGCGCACGCGGAAGAGCTTGCCGGTCTGGGTTCCGGAGGGGATCTTGAGCATCACCTTGCCATCGAGGGTGGGAACCTCCATCTCGCCCCCCAGCGCCGCGTCGGTGAAACAGATCGGCACCTCGCAGTACAGGTCGCTCTCCTGGCGGGTGAAGATGGGATGCGGCTTCACCCTGACCTGGACGTACAGATCCCCCGGGGGGCCGCCGAGCTCCCCGAGCTCGCCCTCGCCGGTCAGCCGGATACGATCCCCGGTATCCACGCCGGGGGGGACCTTCACCGAGAGGGTCTTGTCCTCCTGGATGCGGCCATGCCCATGACAGGCCGAGCAGGGATTCTCGATGACCGTGCCGGTACCCCGACAGCGGGGACAGGTCTGCTGGATGGAAAAAAAACCCTGCTGCATGCGCACCTGGCCGCCACCGCGACAGGTGCTGCAGGTGGTCGAAGAGGTTCCTGGGCGCGCCCCGCTGCCATGGCAGCTCGCACATTCCACCAGGGAGGGCACCCGGATCTTGGCCGTCTTTCCGACCACGGCATCCTCGAGGCTGAGGTCGAGGTCGTAGCGCAGGTCCGCCCCCCGCCGCGCCCGCGTGCGCCCTCCGCGTCCACCGCCGAAGATGTCTCCGAACACATCGCCGAAGATGTCGCTGAACCCGCCGCCGCCGAACCCCCCTGCCCCGGCACCCAGACTGGGGTCGACCCCCGCGTGACCGAACTGATCATAGGCCGCGCGCTTTTGGGCATCGGAGAGCACCTCGTAGGCTTCCTTGGCCTCCTTGAACTGCGGCTCGGTGTCCTCAGCGCCCGGGTTGCGGTCGGGGTGGTACTTCATCGCCAAACGGCGATAGGCCTTCTTGAGCTCGGCCTCGCTCACATTTCGGCTGACGCCGAGCACTTCGTAGTAATCACGTTTTGCCATCGCTGCTCAGCTCAGCTTAGTGCCCGGCCTAGTAAGTCAGGAAGCGTACAGGCGCGCTACGCACCTGTACGCTTTCCCGCTGGTGACAAAGGCGACTGGCGTCTATCTCACTTCTTGTTGTCCTTGACCTCTTCGAACTCGGCGTCCACTACGTCTTCGCCGCCACGACGCTCACCGCCCCCGCCCCGCGGAGGCTCCTTCTCCTGAGCGCCGCTCGCCTCCGCCGACTGCTGGGCGTACAGCCGCTCGGCCATCTTGCCCGAAGCGTCCGCAAGGGCCTGGGTCTTCCGCTCGATCAGGTCCTTGTCGTCGCCCTTCATGACCCCTTCGAGATCCTTGATCGCGCCCTCGATGCGTTCCCGCTCCCCGGCTTCGAGCTTGTCACCGATCTGCGTCAACGATTTACGCGTGGCGTGGATCATATTGTCCGCGTGGTTGCGCGCCGTCACCAGCTCGCGAAAGCGCTTGTCCTCCTCCGCGTGGGCCTCGGCGTCCTTGACCATGCGCTTGATCTCCTCCTCCGCCAATCCCGATGATGCCTTGATGATGATCGACTGCTCCTTGCCGGTCGCCTTGTCCTTGGCCGAGACGTTCAGGATGCCGTTGGCGTCGATGTCGAACGACACCTCGATCTGGGGAATCCCGCGCGGCGCGGGCGGAATGTCGCTCAGATCGAACCGGCCCAAGGACTTGTTATCGGGGGCCCGCTCGCGCTCCCCCTGCAGGACATGCACCGTCACCGCCGTCTGGCCATCCTCGGCGGTGGAGAACACCTGCGCAGCCCGAGTGGGGATGGTAGTGTTCTTCTCGATCAGCTTGGTCATCACCCCACCGAGGGTCTCGATCCCGAGAGACAGCGGCGTGACGTCTAGCAACAGCACATCCTTGACCTGACCGCCCAGCACACCGGCCTGGATGGCGGCGCCGATGGCGACCGCCTCGTCGGGGTTGACGTCCTTGCGCGGCTCCTTGCCGAAGATCGCCTTCACCGTCTCCTGCACCTTGGGCATGCGGGTCTGTCCGCCAACCAGGATCACCTCGTCGATCTGTGAGGCGGAGAGCCCGGAGTCCTTCAGCGCGACCCGACAGGGCTCGAGGGTCTTCTGCACCAGATCCTCCACCAGCCCCTCGAGCTTGGCTCGGGTGAGCTTGATGTTGAGGTGCTTGGGACCGCTCTGATCCGCCGTGATGTAAGGCAGGTTGATATCGGTCTGTTGACTGGAGCTCAATTCGATCTTGGCCTTCTCGGCGCCCTCCTTGAGCCGCTGCAGGGCCAGGGGATCGTTGCGCAGGTCCACCCCCTGGTCCTTTTTGAACTCGGTGACCAGAAAATCGATGATGCGCTTGTCGAAGTCCTCACCCCCGAGGAAGGTATCGCCGTTGGTCGAGAGCACCTCGAACTGGTGCTCCCCGTCCACCTCGGCGATCTCGATGATAGAGATATCGAAGGTTCCGCCGCCAAGGTCATACACCGCAATCTTCTGATCGCCGCGCCGCTTGTCCATGCCGTAGGCGAGTGCCGCGGCAGTGGGCTCATTGATGATGCGCTTGACCTCGAGCCCCGCGATGCGGCCGGCGTCCTTGGTGGCCTGGCGCTGGGAGTCGTTGAAATAGGCCGGCACGGTGATCACCGCCTCGGTAATCTTCTCCCCCAGATAGTCCTCCGCGGTCTTGCGCATCTTCTGCAGGACCTTGGCGGCGATCTCCGGTGGGGCCATCTTGCGCCCGCTAACATCCACCCAGGCATCGCCATTGTCCGCCCGGACGATCTTGTAGGGCACCATGTCGATGTCCTTCTTCACCATCGGGTCGTCGAAACGCCGCCCGATCAGCCGCTTGATGGCAAAAAGGGTGTTGCGGGGATTGGTGACGGCCTGCCGCTTGGCGGACTGCCCGACAATGGTCTCGTTGTCACTGGTGAAGGCGACGATGGAGGGTGTGGTGCGATCGCCCTCACTATTCTCGATGACCCGTACCTTGTCTCCCTCCATAATCGCGACGCAGGAGTTGGTGGTACCGAGGTCGATGCCGATGATCTTGGCCATGCTGGAAATTCTCCGCTCTTGGATGCCTGATGAGTGGGCTGTGATACTACCTTCAGTTGGGGCAAAACCCTTTTCTTTTCAAGATTGTTAACCCCCTGCCGCCGATACAATCACCAGTGCCGGTCGGACCAACCGGCCGTGCAGCCGATAGCCCTTCTGGACCACCACCACCACGGTGTTGGGTGGCATGTCGTTGCGCGGCTGCATCGACATGGCCTGGTGTAGCTCGGGGTTGAAGGGTTGTCCCTGGGGGTCAACCGGCTCGACCCCAAACTTGCTCATGACATCGCCAAGGAGCCGCAGGGTGAGGGTCGTGCCCTCGCGGAGCCGCTCGATATTGGCTCCCTCCTCCTGGGCCGCGCTATCGCCTTTCTCGAGGCTGTCGCGTACCGGCAGGAGGTCGCGAACGAAACCGTCGAGGGCATACTTATGGGCATTCTCCAGGTCCCTTTCGTGTCGCTTGCGCAGATTATCGAGCTCGGCCCGTACGCGCAGGTATTGCTCCCAATTGGCATCCGCCTTGCCGCGGGCCTCGGTGAGCAACCCGAGCAGTGCGTCTCGGCTCGGCGTCTCCTCAGCCGGCGGGGCCTCGCCCGCGAACTGCTCCGTTGTGGCCGCGCCGGGCGCAACCGATGCTTGGGGGCTTGGTTCTTCGCCGCTGGCGCCCTCGCTCGGGTTCCGAGGTCGCAATGCTTCGGCCTCCTGATCCGTCACCATAGGTTCAACGTCTCCCGGTAGAGGTTGTTGGGTGGCGTGCGCCGGTTCGCGGTCGTCCGCCCGAGAGTTTTCCGCGAAATAGGGATGGTTATAGGCGTTTCAAGGCCGCCGAGAGGAGTTTCGCCGTGACATCCACGATCGGTATCACCCGTTCATAATCCATCCGGGTGGGGCCGATGACCCCAAGCACTCCAATCACCCGATCGTCCTCGCTATAGGGCGCGGTCACCAGGCTACAGTCGCCCAGCAGCTCGTAACCCGACTCGTCGCCAATGAAGATCTGCACCCCGTCGGCCCGGATGCTTTGATCGAGCAGGTGGAGGATCTCGGTTTTCGTGGTGAACGCCTCGAACAGTTGCTTGAGTCGCTCGAGGTTGGAAAGCTCACCGAAATCCATCAGGTTGGTCTGTCCCGCCACCAGCAGATCGTCCCGGCCCTCATCCCCCCCCACCAACTGGCCCGCCATCTCGATGGCACGGCGCATGATCTGGTCCATGCCCTCGCGGGCCGCCTTGATCTCCTCCACCAGCACCCGGCGCACCTCCCGCATGTCCTCGCCGCCAAAACGCTGATTGAGGTAGTTGGCGGCTTGCTCGAGCTCGGCACCAGTGTAAGCGCGCTGAACCTGAATGATGCGATTGTGCACCTCGCCTTCGCTGGTGATCAGGATGGTCAACACGCGGGCGTTGGACAGCGACATGAACTCGATCTGCCGATAGGCAATGCGCTCGTGACGGGGCAGCATCACCACCCCGGCCATGCGGGTAATCCCCGAGAGCAGGCGCGAGGCGGCCGCCACGAGATGCGCAGCGTCCGTGGGGAGATTGAGCTGCTCGCGTATCGCACCGAACTCATGGTTATTCAGCGGCTTGAGCGTCATCAGCGAGTCCACGAACAGCCGATAACCCGACACTGTGGGTACCCGACCGGCGGAGGTGTGCGGAGAGACGACCAGGCCCATCTCTTCGAGGTCGGACATGACGTTGCGGATAGTCGCCGGGCTGAGCTCCATACCCGCGTCCTTGGCCAGGGTGCGCGAGCCCACTGGCTGACCCTCGCGGATGTAGCGTTCGATCAGCACCTTGAGGAAATGCTGTGCCCGCTCGCTCAACTGACGATCGGTGCTGGGACGTTGTGTGATCAAGAAACGCTCGCTTGTGGTGCGGTGGGGGGCGTGTCCGGTGCTTAGCACTCTACTACTTTGAGTGCTGACAAAGTAGGGTTTAGGGTGTCGGTCTGTCAAGCTCCCTGAACCCCGCGCCTCCGATCCGCGCTTATTCCCACACCGAGCTCATGCCACCTCAGGATGCCTCGGACCGACTGACAGGACCGGCTCTTTAAAACTGGAGAAGTGCGCGACACGATGGTTGGCGAGGGTCGGCCTGGCGTGCTAGCTTTTACATGTTTTGCACTGGAGTGCGGCGGCCAATGGCTAGTGAGTTCCGCAATCTCGGGATTATCGCCAAGCAGGACGATCCACAGGTGGCAGCAACCCTGCACCAGCTCGTGGGTTTCTTGTCTCGGCTGGGGCACGTACCCTGGATGGACGCGGGTACCCGGCTGCTGGTGCCGGAGCTGGCGGTTACGGCCATCCCCCTCGCGGAGCTCTGCTCCCGCTGCGACCTGGTCATCGTGGTCGGTGGCGACGGGACACTGCTGCGTGCGGCGCGCACCCTAGCCCCCAGCGGCGCGGCTATCGTCGGCATCAATCTCGGCCGCCTGGGCTTCCTGACCGACATCTCGCCCCCCGACATCCAAACCCTCGTGGGGGAGATCCTCGAGGGCACCTACATCGAGGAGAGCCGCTTTCTGCTCGAGCGACGCCTCGGCACCCCAGAACGCCTTGGGGAGCCCGCGCTCGCGCTCAACGACGTGGTGGTTCAAAAATGGGACACCGCGCGCATGATCGAGTTTGAGACCTATGTGGACGGCCGCTTCGTCAATGCCCAGCGCTCCGACGGCCTGATTCTTGCCACCCCAACAGGCTCCACCGCCTATGCCCTATCGGGCGGCGGCCCCCTGTTGGACACCATCCTCAACGCCGTTCTCCTGGTGCCGATCTGCCCGCACACCTTGAGTAATCGCCCCATCGTTATCTCGGGAGACAGCCGGGTAGAGGTCCGCCTGTGCGAGAGCGACCACGCACACGTGCGGGTGGCCTGCGATGGTCAGTCCAACTGCCCCATCGCACCGGGCGAGAGCCTCTTTGTCAGCAAGAGTCGCCACCGCGTGCGCCTGCTCCATCCCACCGGCTATGACCATTTCGAGCTTCTGCGCGCCAAACTTGGCTGGGGCGGACATCCCGGGCCGATGAGCGCATGCTGACCCATCTCCTGGTCCGAGACCTGGCCATTGTCTCGCATCTCGAGCTCGATCTTCGCTCGGGGATGACGGCGCTCACCGGCGAGACCGGGGCCGGCAAGTCGATCCTGATCGACGCCCTCGCCCTGGGCCTGGGCGATAAGGCCGACACCGGCTTGATCCGCCCCGACTGCGTGCGGGCCGAGGTGAGCGCCACCTTCGACCTCGACCGCGCACCCCTGGCCCGCCGGTGGCTGGACGAGAACAGCTTGGACGACGGGGACGACTGCCTGATTCGGCGGATCGTGGCCTCCGAAGGGCGCTCCCGCGCCTTCATCAACGGTCACCCGGCAACTCTGCAGCAGCTCCAGGGTCTGGGGGAGCAGCTGGTCGATATCCACGGCCAGCATGCGCACCAGTCGCTGTTGCGGCCCGCCCAGCAGCGGGACCTGATCGACGAGTACGCCGGGCAGCGCACGCTTGCCGAGGAGGTAGCGGCCCTCTATCGACGCTATCGCGATGCCGCGAGCCGACTCGCGCGGCTGCAGAGCGCCCAGGCGGATCGGGAGGCGCGCCTCGCGCTTCTCCGCTTCGAGCTCGATGAGCTCGAGCGCCTCGACCTGCGGCCCGAGGAGCTCGGCGAGCTCGACACCGAACAACGCCGCCTGCGTAACGTCGGCCGGCTGCAGGAGATGAGTGCCGGCCTGGTGCAGCGTCTCTATGAAGGTGAGCCATCGATCCACCAGGCGCTCGGCCAGGGTGTCTCCCAGCTCGAGGATCTGATCGGGCTCGACCCGCGTCTGACGACGACGCGCGACCTGCTCGAAGGGGCGCTGATCCAGATCCAGGAGGCTGCCTCCGAACTGCGCGGCTATCTCGACGATCTGGATCTGGACCCTGCCCGCCTGGATCAGGTGGAGAACCGGCTCTCACAGATTCACGACCTGGCGCGCAAGTATCGCACCGCCCCCCACCTGCTCCCCGAGCGGCTGACGGGGCTCCGCGCGGAGCTGTCAGACCTCGAGCACGCGGACGTGCAGCTCGGGCAACTGCTCCGCGATGTTCACACCCTGGAGACCGACTACCGCGACAAGGCGGGGCGGTTGAGCGCAGCGCGGACCGAGGCGGCCCAGCGTCTGAGCGAGACGGTCACCCGCTCGATGCAGACCCTCGGCATGGCGGGCGGGCGCTTCGCGGTGGAAATCCGGGCACTCGGTGAGCCGAGTGCCAGCGGTCTGGATCAGATCGGTTTTGTCGTCAGCGCAAACCCCGGTCAGCCGCCGCAGACCCTGACCAAGGTGGCCTCGGGCGGTGAGCTTTCGCGTATTAGTCTGGCGATCCAGGTGGCCACCGCCGAATGCGGGCAGGTGCCGTCGCTGATATTCGACGAGGTGGATGTGGGAATCGGCGGTGGGGTGGCGGAGATCGTGGGACAGCTCCTGCGCAAACTTGGCCGAGCCCGCCAGGTGCTCTGCGTCACCCATCTGCCCCAGGTGGCCGCCCAGGCGCACCAGCACCTTCGCGTCCGCAAGTACACCGAAGGCGAGCGCACCTTCGCCGAGATCAAGACCCTATCTCGCGACGACCGCATCAACGAGATCGCCCGCATGCTCGGGGGGCGGGAAATCACCAAGAAGACCCTGGCCCACGCCCGAGAGATGATCGAGCACGCCTCGGGCTGAGGCTTTGGAAAAGGCAGCCCCCGCCCGATCGCGGGTAACCGGCAACGGTCCTTTAGGCGGCGCTCAGACTGTCGCAGTCAGGGCAGACGCCATAGATGAGGAGGGCGTGGTCCTCAATGGCAAAGCCATACTTCTCGGCAATGGCGCGCTGGCGCGACTCGATCACCTCGTCCACGAACTCCACCACCCTGCCGCAGCGGAGGCAGAGCAGGTGATCGTGGTGGCTACCGCGGTTGAGCTCGAAGACCGCCTGGCCACCCTCGAAGTGGTGGCGGCACACAAGCCCCGCGCTCTCGAACTGCGTGAGCACGCGATAGACCGTGGCCAAACCGATGTCTTCCGAATTCTCCAGTAGCATTCGGTAGACTTCGTCGGCGCTGACGTGGCGCTTCTCGCTCCCCTCCAGGATCTGCAGGATCTTCACCCGCGGAAGCGTCACCTTGAGCCCCGCCTGGCGCAGCGGGTGATTCTCCGGTTCCATTGCTGATTCTGCCGGCTGCTCTGTGGGTCGCCTTTCGGTTATGATTCCGCGCGTTAACCGCTTGGGTCAAGATTAAGATGCAAAAGCTTCTCATTAGTGTGGTCGGTTGCGCAACCCTGGCCCTTTACGCCTGCTCCGGCATCCCCCGCCAAGAGCAAGAGATCGTCTACCGCAGTTCTATCCTCGAGGATCTGCCATTCGTCTACAAACTGACCGTCCAGCAGGGTAACGTGCTCAACCAAGACATGGTCAACCAGCTTCAGCCGGAGATGAACAAACGGCAGGTGCGCTTCGTGCTCGGCACACCGCTGCTGATCGATGTGTTCCACGAGAACCGCTGGGACTACCTGACCCTAGAGACGCGGGGACGCCAGACGCTGGAGAAAAAACGCCTCACCCTCTACTTCAACAACGACCAGCTCACGCGCATCGAGGGCGATTTCAAACCCGAGCCCGGCGCCGCCAGGCAGGGCCCAGGCCGGGAGGCCGTGGTCGAGGTACCCGACTACCGGAGCGACGAGGGATTGTTCGCGAAAACCCTCAGGACAGTGGGCCTCGAACCGGCGGAGTGATCGCCGGCGACCGCTGTCGCGTAAATCAGGTTTCGGAGTTCGAGGATTCGCCGCCCATGTCCCCCGCCCCTCGACGCATCACCTTGCCCTGAGCCGCGCGCCGCTTGCGGGCCTCTTTCGGATCCGCGATCAGGGGCCGGTAGATTTCCACGCGATCACCGTCCTCCAGCGCCTGATCGAGGCTCGCCAGCTTGCCGAAGATTCCCACCTTATTCTCTCGGAGATCGATCTCCGGAAACTGCCGGAGTATCCCGCAACGCTCGATGGCCTGACGAATGCTCAGCCCCCCTTCGGCCTCGAGCGTGAGCAGTGCCTGCTCTTCGGGTGTGGCGTAAGCCACCTCCACGCGGATCTTCTCAGCCGCCACGGTACACCTCATCCGCGCGCTTGCAGAAGGCATCCACCAGGGTATTGGCGATTTGGCTGAACACCGCACCGAACGCTTTGTCGATCAGCCCGCCGCGAAACTCAAAGTCGAGCTCCAGCTCAACCTTGCAGGCGTTCTCGGCGAGCGCAGTGAACACCCAGCCCCCGGTGAGCGTGCGGAATGGGCCGTCGAGCAGCTCGATGTCCATGCGTCGATCCCGCTGATAGCGGTTACAGGTGGAAAACGTCTGATGGATTCCGAGCCGGGCCACCTCGATCTGGCCGCAGAGCCTGTCCTGCGTGGAGGATAAGACCCGGGTGGAATGACACCAGGGAAGAAAGTCCGGATAGGAGGCCATGTCGATCACGAGATTGAACATCTGTGCCGACGAGTGGGGCACCAGCGCGCTTCGCTTGACGGTTGGCACCTTAGCGTCCGCCTAGCACGCGGAGAACAACCACAGCGACGGCGGCGAGCCGAAGAGACCGATCAGTCGGTACCAGGCCCCGGCCACGTGAGAATCGCCCAACGGGAACACAGCCCAGCGAAATCCCACAGGGTTGGCTTGGTCCGGCCTCTCTGAACGCCAGGGCGAACGAGCAAGCAAAACACGGCTGAGCGCCCTGTCCGCCCCCATCATCAACGCGGCGCTGCCAGCGGGTACCGGCACTCCGGTCGTAACCAAGACACCTGCCAACTGGAAAAACCACCCGCAGTGATCCGCAACCTGTCGTGCCAACCGATTCCCGCAGAGCCGCCGATGGGCCCTCACCTGACCACAAATCCGCGCATTGTCCGGGATAAGGCCGGCCGACTCAAGAACTGGCTGGCGCAGCCCGGCAGCGGGAAAGTCCGATAGGCGGCTAGGCCCGCACCCCCTCGGGGCGGGCC
>JAEHCY010000310.1 GCA_016880695.1 Chromatiaceae bacterium
CGGTTAGTCACCGGCGTCGTAGGCCACCGGGTCGAACTGGTACCACTCCGAGGGCCGGGGCTCGATCTGCTTGAGGGCGGCCCGCATCACCGCGGACTTGCCAATACCCACCGCGCCGGTGAGCACCACATGCTTGCCCTTGCGGATCTCGCGGACCACCTCCGCGATCAGCTCATCGCGGCCGACCAAGGCGCTGGTATCGGTCATGGGCCCACTCCCCTGTGTTGGTTGGGGGTGATGATAGGGCCAGCAGGGGCGGCGAGTCGGTAGGCGAAATCTGAAGTTGTTGTAGGAAAAATCTGATTTTGGTGTAGGCAAAAGCGACGTGGGGGGTAGGAGGGGAGGGGGCTGTCTTGGCCCCGGGCGAGCATGGCCTGGAGATTGCCGATGGTGCTCAGCGCATGACCTCTCGGTTACATCGGTGTTTGGCAACCCTTCGATGCCCGACACCGGATGTGCCGTACCCTGCCGCGACCGCGCTTATCAGCGCCGCTCTTTGATCTCGATGCCCAGGGAGCGCAGTTTGCGGTAGAGGTGGGTGCGTTCCATCCCGGCTTCCTTCGCCATCCTGCTCACATTTCCCCCGTGCTTTTCGAGCTGGTACTCGAGGTATGCCTTCTCGAAGACCTCACGGGCCTCGCGCAGGGGTTGGTCGAAGGACACCAGCCCTTCCGCGGGCTGCGTCGGCGCGGCGGTACCCTTACCGAGCGTTGCCTCCACTTCCGCCTGACTGACCTCATCGCCCGCCCCGAGGATGAGGATGCGTTGCACCAGGTTCCTGAGCTCGCGGATGTTGCCGGGCCATGCATAGTTACGCAGGAAGTTCTGCGCACCGACGCTGAAGCGGCGATAGGGCAGTTTCTCGTGGGTGGCGAAATGATTGACGTAGTAGCCCAAGAGCTCGGGGATGTCCTCGTTGTGCTCCCGCAGGGGCGAGACGTGCAGCGGCACCACGTTCAAGTGGTAGAACAGGTCTTCGCGAAAACGGCCCGCCTGGACCTCGTCTTCTAGGTTCCTCTGGGTGGCGGCGATGATGCGGACATCGATCTTCACCGGATCGGTTCCCCCAACGCGCAGAAACGAGCCAGTATCGAGCGCGCCAAGGAGTTGCCCCTGGGCCTCCAGATCCATGTCGGCGACTTCGTCGAGGAACAGGGTGCCGCCGCTTGCCTGTTCTAGGCTGCCGTAGTGGACGTGGTCTGCCTGCTCGCTTCCGAACAGCTCGCGGGCGGCGTTGCCCTTGGCGATGGCCGACACGCCCAGGTCCACAAATGGTCGACCGCGCCGCGTACTCTGGGAATGGAGGTAACGGGCGAAGGTCTCACGCCCACTCCCGGCTTCGCCCGTGATCAGCACCCAGGTATCGTGCTGGGCGATGCGCTTGACCTGCTCGCGCAGCCGCTGCATCGCGGGGCTGCGGCCCACGGGCTCTGGTACCGGGGGGGTGCGCCGCCGCAGCCCCACGTTCTCGCGTGCCAGCCGGTCGGCCTCCAGGGCGCGTTCCACGGTCAACAGGAGCTTCGCCAGCGACAGGGGTTTCTCGAGGAAGTCGTAGGCGCCCAGGCGCGTTGCCTCCACCGCCGTCTCCACCGTGCCGTGACCCGACATCATCACCACCGGGGAGGGCAGGCCCTCGTCCTCGGCCCACTCCTTGAGCAGACTGATCCCGTCGAGGTCGGGCATCCAGATGTCGAGCAGGATCAGGTCGGGTCGATGGTCGCGCAGCGCCTGGCGGGCCGTTTCTCCATTCTCCGCGGTGGCCACCTCGTAGTGCTCGTCCTCGAGGATCTCGCGCACGAGCTCCCGGATATCGGGCTCGTCGTCTACGACGAGAATGTAGGGTGAGCTCATATCCATTCCTTCGCTGAGGGCGCCTGTGGAGTTCTTGTTATCGACGCAAGGCTCGTCTGACCCTGACACAGGGGCAGGCGCACCACCACCCGTGCTCCGCGCTCGCCATTCTCTGCGGTGCCGACCTCGTAGTGCTCGTCCTCGAGGATCTCCCGTACCAGCTCGCGGATATCGGGCTCGTCATCGACCACGAGAATGTAGGCTGAGCTCATACCCCTCCCTTACGTCATTGGCCCCGAGGGGGACCCCAGAATGGATGCTGGCCGAGGTGAGGATCGAACACGGGGA
>JAEHCY010000311.1 GCA_016880695.1 Chromatiaceae bacterium
ATCCTGGTAGATCGGATAGGAGCGGTACTCCACCGGGAAGTAGGTGCCATCGGCCCGCCAGAACACCTCGTCGTCCGCGTGGGCCGGGCGTCCGTGGCGATGGGTCGC
Organism: Chromatiaceae bacterium; assembly: GCA_016880695.1. Lineage (GTDB taxonomy): Bacteria > Pseudomonadota > Gammaproteobacteria > Chromatiales > Chromatiaceae > JAEHCY01. The sequence continues at coordinate 109 of JAEHCY010000311.1, forward strand.
CGATGCCCGGCACAGGCTCTCGGGAAAGGGCGATCCATCGGTCAGGGAGTGGTGCATGAGGGCGTGCATCGGTTTGCCCAGCAGCTTCGCCGGCTCCCCATAGCCGAGCATGCGGGCCCCGGCAGGGTTGCAGAAGATGCAGCGCCCATCGGTGTCCACCCCATAGACCCCCTCCCCTGAGGATTCAAGCAGCAACCGGGTACGCGCCTCGCTGCGGTGCAGGGTCTCCTGGGAATCGGCGAGGCTATCCTGCATGAGCTTCATCGCGCGCAGCAGCTCGGCCGGCTCATCGCGGCCAGCGACCGCAATGGGGCTGCGCAGGTCGCCGTCGGTGATGCGGCGGGCAATGGCCGTGGCAGCCACCAGCGGGTGGGCAAAGGTGCGATCCACCAACAGCAGCATGAAGAAGACGGCGCCGCTCATGGTCCCCACTACGAGGATCAGCACCTGCCGTTCGGCGTCCTGAGTCTGCTGCGCGACGCCGCCGAGCTGTGCCGCCTCGTAGGCCCGGGCCCCAGAGACAATAGTGTCTAAAAGGTCGGTGGGCTCCCGGTCGCCCCCCTGCACCAGGGCGTCCACCGAGCGATAGGACAGGGGATCATCGGGGTGGAAGTGCGAGAGGGCGGCGCGGTAGTCCTTGCCGAGCCGCGCGTGTGTGTCGAGAAAGCGCTCGGCCGTGCCTTGCAGGTCCGGCTCCTGCTCGAGGAGCCCCACCAGACGCCCGATGGCGGCTTGGGTCTGCTGCTCCTGTGTCTTGAACCCGGCGAGATAGAGCTCGAACTGGGCGGGCTCACTGCCGCGCAGCAGGATGTTCTTCCACTCCTGGACCTGCTTTTTAAAGTGGACCTGGGCTGAAAGGCTGAGGGCCACGATCTCGGTGGTCTGCTCATAGATCTGGGAGGAGTGGGCGGCGGCCTGCTTATAGCGCTGCAGGCCGTGCAACCCGACCGCCAGGTTCACCACCAGGATCAGGGTCAGGGCGACGGCGAACTTGGTACGGATGTTCATTCGTGTCTTGGGTGGTCGTTTCGCTCAAGCCTTGTGATCATATCGGCGAGAACAACGATGGGCAGAAAACCTCTCGGCTCCGGCAAAGGGTAAGGGTTCCGAGTGGAAAACCCCCGGGCGCATGTTACCTTGTTCTCCGGCCACTGCTGAGCACTCGACGGACGTCTGATGACACAGAGCAAACCCCTGATCCTGGTGGACGGATCATCCTACCTGTTCCGCGCCTACCATGCCCTGCCCAAGCTCAGTAACTCCAGGGGAGAGCCCACCGGGGCCCTGGTTGGGGTGCTCAACATGCTGCGCAGGCTCATCGACGACTACCAGCCCGATTACCTCGCGGTGGTGCTCGATGCCCCTGGGAAGACCTTCCGCGACGGCCTCTATGGGGAGTACAAGGCCCATCGCCCCCCCATGCCGGCCGATCTGCGCGCCCAGATCGAGCCCCTGTTGGCGGTGATCCGGGCCATGGGGCTGCCGCTCTTGGTCATCCCCGGGGTCGAGGCCGACGATGTCATCGGCACCCTGGCGGTGCAAGCGGCGGCGGAGGGCCGGCACACCCTGATCTCCACCGGCGATAAGGACCTGGCCCAGTTGGTGGACGAGCACGTCACCCTGGTCGATACGATGAGCGAGATAAGGCTCGACCGCGCGGGGGTTTTGGCCAAGTTCGGGGTGCCCCCGGAGCGGGTGGTCGACCTGCTCAGCCTCACCGGCGACAGCGTCGACAATATCCCCGGCGTGCCCAAGTGCGGCCCCAAGACCGCGGCCAAGTGGCTCGCCGACTACGGCTCCCTGGAGGGGGTGATCGCCCACGCGGACGAGATCGGCGGCAAGATCGGGGAGAGCCTGCGCGCGAGCCTCGACCAGCTTCCCCTGGCGCGGGCCCTCACCACCCTCAAGACCGACGTTCCCCTCGACCTCGCGCCCAGCGACCTGCGCCTGGCTGAGCCAGATCGCGACGCCCTGCGCGAGTGGTATACCCGACTGGAATCCAAGCGCCTGCTGGCCACCCTCGGCGCAGAAACCCCCGGACCCTCGCCGGAGCGCCCGCCCCTGGGCCGGGCGGCACACTATGAGCTGGTGCTCACCGAAGGCGCCTTCGCCGCCTGGCTCGAACGACTCGGCCAGGCGGACCTTTTCGCCTTCGACACCGAGACCACCGCCCTCGACTACATGCGTGCCGAGCTGGTGGGGCTCTCCTTCGCCATCGCCCCCGGGGAGGCGGCCTACCTCCCGGTGGCCCACGCCTATCCGGGTGCGCCGGAGCAGCTCCGCCGCGACGGGGTGCTCGATAAGCTAAGGCCCCTGCTCGAGGACTCCGCGCGGTCCAAGGTCGGCCAGAACCTCAAGTACGACATGAGCGTGCTCGCCCGCTATGGCATCGAGCTCCGCGGCATCGCCCACGACACCATGCTCGAGTCCTATGTGCTCGACAGCACCGCCACCCGGCACGACATGGACTCACTGGCAAGGAAGTACCTCGACCACGACACCATCCACTTCGAGGATGTCGCCGGCAAGGGCCCTAAACAGCTCAGCTTCGACCAGGTGCCGCTGGAGCAGGCGGCGGCCTACGCCGCCGAGGATGCCGACGTGACGCTCCGGCTGCACCAGGCGTTGTGGCCGCGGCTCGAGGGCCTGCCCGCCCTCGGCAGGCTCTACCGGGAGATCGAGGTACCCCTGGTGGCGGTGCTCTCACGCATGGAGCGCAACGGGGTGCGCATCGACACCGCGCTGCTCGCCCGCCAGAGCCGGGACATGGCCGAGCGCATCCATCATCTGGAGCAGCAGGCCTACGCCGTCGCCGGCCGGCGCTTCAATCTGGGTTCTCCCAAGCAGATCGGCGACATCTTCTTCGACGAGCTCGGGCTACCCATCATCGCCAAGACACCCAAGGGGGCCCCCTCGACCTCGGAGGAGGTGCTCGAGCAGCTCGCCGAGCTCGGCCACGCGCTACCGAAGTTGATCCTCGAGCACCGCGGCCTCTCCAAGCTCAAGTCCACCTATATCGACAAGCTGCCGCAACTGGTCAACCCCGACACCGGGCGGGTGCACACCTCCTACCACCAGGCGGTGGCCGCCACCGGGCGGTTGTCCTCGTCCGACCCGAACCTGCAGAACATCCCCATCCGCAACGAAGACGGCCGGCAGATCCGCCGCGCCTTCATCCCCGCACCCGGCCGCCGCCTGCTCTCGGCGGACTACTCCCAGATCGAGCTGCGCATCATGGCCCACCTCTCGGGCGACGAGCGCCTGCTCGCGGCCTTCGCGGCGGGGGAAGACATTCACCGCGCCACCGCGGCCGAGGTCTTCGGCGCGCCCCTCGCCGAGGTGACCACCGAGCAGCGCCGCGCTGCCAAGGCGATCAACTTCGGGCTCATCTATGGCATGTCCGCCTTCGGCCTGGCCCGCCAGCTCGGCATCGAGCGAGGCGCGGCCCAGGAGTACGTGGAGCGGTATTTCCAACGCTATCCCGGGGTCAAGGCGTTCATGGACCAGATCCGCGCCCAGGCCCGCCGGGACAAGTACGTGGAGACCCTGTTCGGGCGGCGCCTGTATCTCACCGACATCGACCACAGCAACCAGGGGCGGCGTGCGGGGGCAGAGCGCACCGCAATCAACGCCCCCATGCAGGGCACCGCCGCGGACATCATCAAGCGCGCCATGCTGACGCTGGACCACTGGATCGAGCGCGAAACCCCTCCGCTGAGGATGATCATGCAGGTGCATGACGAGCTGGTCTTCGAGGTGGCAGAGGATGCGGTCGAAGCGGCCGCTGAGCACATCCGTTGGGCGATGGAGTCGGCCGCGACGCTCAGGGCCCCGCTGCTGGTAGAGGTGGGCGCGGGCAACAACTGGGACGAGGCCCATTGAGGGAACGGCCGTTCCGGAAAAAACCCACTTCAGCGCTCGGTGCCGTGAACTTTTTCGGGGAGGGCTCCTCTAATTGGTTAAGCGTCTCCTGACGCTGGGTCGCATTCCCCTCCCTTGGCGACCCGAGTTTCCCGGCCGCCCCAGCCGGGAACACTTCAACCCCGGACCATCCCCAAGCGGTCCGGGGTTTTTCTTTTTTTGCCCCCACGCAGATCGAGTCCCGTGTAGCGGCCGCAGATCAGATCAACCGGCCAGGTCGCTCAACATTGCTGCTACGGTGGCCTCAGGCTCTTCGTCGAGGCGATGATCCGCGGCAGGCAACCCCTGGCGTGGCTCCGCCGGCGCTCCGGAGCGGAAGTGAAAATCAGCGAATCCCCTTCGACCTTACACTGGCCCAAGTTCGCGCAAGCAACAGGAGCAACTGATGCCCTGTCTCTCGCGCCGACACCCGCGGGCGCCGTTCGCTTAGGCTGCGAGCTCACGACCCGGCATCCCTAGGGCCCAGGGAACACCACCCGATCCACCCAGCCCGCATCGGTTCCGCTGCTGACGCTGCCGTCCTTGGTGTAGGCCCACCTCAGGGTGTGGCTGCCGGC
>JAEHCY010000312.1 GCA_016880695.1 Chromatiaceae bacterium
ACGCTGGTGAATGCGGTCTCCAATGCCATCCTGGCGTCCATCGGGCTGGAAGTGCTCGGCCTCGGGCCCATCGAGTCGCCCACCTTGGGAATGACCTTGTACTGGGTCAATTATAATGCGGCGCTGATCAATGGCTGGTGGTGGTGGTGGACCGCCCCCATCGTCATCATCCTCGTCGTGTTTCTGGGTCTGTTCTTCCTCACCGTCGGCCTGGACGAGATCGCGAACCCGCGGCTCCGGAGGGCGGTATGAACGCGGACGTCCTTCGGGTCCAGGGACTGGTGGTCCACTATCACACCCCCCTGGGCGCCGTGCAGGCTGCCGACAACATCGCCTTTGGCCTGCGGGCGGAGGAGCGCCTCGGTCTCGTCGGCGAATCCGGGTCGGGGAAATCTACGCTGGCGCTCGCCATCCTCCGCATGATCAAGCCCCCGGGCCGAATCGAAGGCGGAGAGGTCTGGCTGGATGGCCTCAACCTGATGACCCTCTCCGAGGAGGAGATGCGCAAGGTCCGGCTCGCCCGGATCGCCATGATCCCGCAAGGGTCGATGAACTCGCTGAATCCCGTCATGCGAATTCGGGGACAGGTCGCCGACGCGCTCCGAGACCACGGAGTCCGCCTTCCGAAACGACAGGTGGACGAGCGGATCCGCGACCTGCTCCATTCCGTCGGTTTGCGGCCGGAAGTTGCCGGCATGTTTCCCCACGAATTGAGCGGGGGCATGAAGCAGCGCGCCTGCATCGCGATCGCCATCAGCTTGCGCCCGCGGGTGATTCTCGCCGACGAGCCCACCAGCGCCCTGGACGTCGTGGTGCAGAAACAGGTCATGGAGACGCTGGCACGAGTGCAACGCGACCTCGAGGCCTCGGTGATCCTGGTGGGGCATGACATGGGGCTGGTGGCGCAGTTCGTGGACCGGGTGGGGATCATGTACGCCGGGAAACTGGTCGAGGTCTCGCCGGTCCGCGACGTCTTCACGCAGCCGCTCCATCCATACACCCGATTGCTCATCGCCAGCCTGCCGTCGCTGCAGCACAAGGGGACGTTCCAGGGCATCCCGGGCCTCCCTCCGCTGCTGCGGGACCTCCCCTCCGGCTGCGCATTCCATCCCCGCTGCCCGCACGCCGTGGATCGTTGTCGGACAGAGGTCCCAGGCTTCAAAGAGGCGGGGACAGCGTCCTGGGCGGCTTGCCACTTACTCTAGGGAGACGGCATGACCACGTTGCTGGAGGCGCGTTACCTGACCAAGGTCTTCGGGGGAGGCGTCTTCGATCGGAAGCACACCGTTGCGTTGGAGGATTTCTCGATCGGCATCGACGGCGATCGGCCGTCCATCACCGCCGTGGTCGGGGAGAGCGGCAGCGGCAAGACCACGCTGGCCCGCCTGCTGTTGGGCCTCGTCACGCCGACGCGGGGGCAGGTCCTCTACCGCGGGCGAGACCTCCAGACGATGGGCGCCCCCGACTGGAAAGCCTTCCGCCACGACGTGCAGGTGATCTTCCAAGACCCCTACGAGGTGTACAACCCGTTCTATCGGGTGGACCATGTCCTGACCACGCCGGTCGCAAAATTCAAGCTCGCCGCGACGAAGGCAGCCGCGCGCACCGTGATCGAGGATGCCCTGCGGGCCGTGGGGTTGCGCCCCGAAGAGACCCTCGGCCGTTTCCCGCACCAGTTGAGCGGGGGGCAGCGGCAGCGGGTCATGGTGGCGCGGGCGCTGCTCCTGAAGCCGCGCGTGATCCTCGCCGACGAGCCGGTCTCGATGGTCGATGCGTCCATGCGGGCGACGATCCTGGCCTCGCTCCGCACGATGACCGTGGAACGGGGCATCTCCATCATCTACATCACCCACGACCTGGCGACGGCGTATCAGATCAGCGAGAACATCGTCGTGCTGTACCGCGGCTCGGTCGCGGAGGCCGGGGACGTGGAGGGAGTGGTCAAGGCGC
>JAEHCY010000039.1 GCA_016880695.1 Chromatiaceae bacterium
AAGGCCCCATCGATATAGGCCCACCCAGCCCCCCCCCGGGGGTCTACCTAAGCCCCAGGTGCCCACCGGCGGGGCCCTCGGCCCAGCCGTCAGCGGGCGGTGAGCGATGCGGGCTAAACGCATCAACACTTGGTGGAGAGACCGCGGTTATGCCGATCAGACTGGGCAACAAGGCGGACGGGGACGACTTCTTCGACCGCGAGCGAGAGCGCGAGGACCTCTGGCGCCACCTGGAGGGCAACCACATCATCCTCAGCGGCCCCCGCCGACTGGGCAAGACCTCGCTCTTGCAGCGTCTGGCCGAGGAGGCAGAGGCGCACGGGCTGGTCGCCCGACTGGTGGATGTGGGCGGGTTCGACACGACCGCGGGGGTCATCGCTGCCCTCGACCGGGCCCTTCCGGACCAGACCATCGCCGGGCACCTGCATGCTGCCGGCAAGGCCGCGGGGGACTGGCTGGCCCGGGTGCGCAAGCTCGATCTCAAGCTCCCCGGCGGGGTCGGCGGCAGCATCGAGGTCCAAGCCCCGCCAGACGCCGCCTGCAAGGACGGCTGTCCCCGGCCCCGGTGCTGCTGCTCATCGACAAGGTCTCGGTCTTCCTGGAGAAGGCCCTGACCACGGACCCCACCGACACGATCCGGCTGCTGTCCTGGCTGCGCGCTTGGCGCAAGGAGAGCGGACTCGCCTGCCGGTTCCTCTTCTCCGGCTCCATCGGGCTCAATGCCCTGCTCGCCCCCACGGGCTCACGACCTATTTCAACGACTGTCACGACTTCCGCCTCGGGCCCTTCACGGAGCACGCTACCCTGGCCATGCTGGCGACCGAATGCGAATGCGAGGGCTGGGCCCCTGACCCGGAGACCCTGCCCCACCTGTGCCAGCGCGCTGGTTGGCTGTCGCCCTTCTACCTGAATTTGCTGCTGGACTCGGCCCTGTCGGCAGCCCGGGACCGGCACCGACGAACGCCGGCTCCTGCCCAATGATGTGGACAACGCCTACGACCGTCTGCTGGCGGTACGCTCCCGCTTCGTCCACTGGTACCTGCGCCTGGAGCGCGACCTGGCCCTGTGCATCCTGGAGGCCGTCGCCTCCGCCGAGGACGGCCTGACCCGGCGCCAACTGCTCTCCCGCCTCGACCGCCTGGAGTCGGACCCGGACCGGCGCGCCGCTAGGCTCGACCAGGCCATGCTCGGCCTGGAAGAGGACGGTTATCTGGACGCCTCGGGTCCGCGCATCGCCTTCCCCTCCTTCCTGCTCCGCGACTACTGGCGCCGCAATCATGGCCGTTGAGACCCCCGCCGTGACCGCCACCGTCAAGTACAACCCCCACCTCTGGGGCCCGACGGAGCTGCGCGCCATCTTCGTGGTCCGCACCCGGGGGCTTGGCGAACTGCTGGGCCGCCTGCGGGGGACGGCGGCGGAGTCCACGCCCCAACACCTCCTGATCACCGGGGCCCGGGGCATGGGCAAGACCACCCTGCTCCGCCGCCTGGCCCTGGCGGTGGAGGACGACCCGGGGCTGTCCGCCCGCTGGCTCCCCGTCACCTTTTCCGAGGAGCAGTACACCGTCAGCACCCTGGCAGAGTTGTGGCGCAACGTCTTGGACGCCCTGGCCGACACCCGCGAGCGCCAGGGGGCCCCGACCGCCGAGTTGGACGGTCTGGACCGCGAGATCGCCCGCATCGGCGCCCTGCCGCCTGAGGAGCGGGAGGCCGCCGCCCTGGCCAGCCTGCACGACTGGATCGAGGCCAACGACCGGCGCCTGCTGCTCATCGACAGCACCGACCTGCTCCTGGCCAACCGGCTGGTACCGCCGAGCCCGGGGCGCCCCGGACGGCGAAGGGGGGAAAGACCGGCACGGCGCCCAGGGTCGACGGGGGGGCAGCCCCCTCTGGCGCCTGCGCGCCACCCTGTCCCATGACCCCGGCCTCTTCTGGCTCGGGGCGAGCTCCCAGGCCCTGGAATCCAACCACGCCTACCAGGACGCCTTCTGGGACTTCTTCGAGCGGGTGGAGCTGCGCCCGCTGCATGTCGCGGAGATGTGCCAGGCCATGCTCGCCCTGGCCCACACCTTCGGGGCCGGGCGCGGCCTGACCGGCGAGGCCGGTGAGCAGGAGATGGCCCGCACCCTCGACGCCCGCCCGGAGCGCCTCAAGGCCCTGCGCGCCATCACCGGCGGCAACCCCCGCACCACCGTCATGCTCTATGAACTCTTCGCCGCCGGCGGGGCGGACGACGTCCACAGCGACCTGCGCCGCCTGCTGGACACCATGACCCCCCTCTACAAGGCACGCATGGAGACCCTCTCGGACCAGGCCCGCAAGCTGCTGGCCCACCTGATGGAGCACTGGGCGCCGATCGCCGCCCGCGGGTTGGGGGCGGTCTCCGGCATTGCCACCAACACCGTCAGCGGCCAGTTGACCCGGCTGGAGGCCGAGGGCCTGGTGGAAAAGGCCCGGCTGCCCGGCACCCGGCGCGCCGGCTACCAGGCCGCCGAGCGCCTGTTCAACGTCTGGTACCTGA
>JAEHCY010000313.1 GCA_016880695.1 Chromatiaceae bacterium
GCTCCTGCTCGAGCGCATCGAAACCCGCCAGCCGGTGATCAGCCTTGCGGTGGAGCCCGCCTCCAGCAGCGATGAGGAAAAATTCCTCGAGGTGATCGGCAAGGTCCTCGAGGAAGACCCGACCCTACAGCTCCACGAAGATCCCGAAACCGGCCAGCGACTGCTGCGCGGCATGGGGGAGCTGCACTTGCAGATCGTGCTCGAACGGCTTCAGCGGGAATTCAATCTTAGGCTGCGCAGCGGAAAACCCGCGGTGGCCCTGCGCGAGACCATCCTGCGCCCCGCCGTCGCCGATTTCCTGTTTCATCCCCCGGCGGTTCCGGAGCACAAGGTCCCCGAGATCAGGGCCCGGGTGCTGGTCCAGATCGCTCCCCGGCCACGCGGCGCAGGTCTTGAAGTCGGCATTAAACCGGTGATCAAGCCAGAGGGGGCCAAGTTGTCGCTGGAACAGACCACCGCCCTGGAGCAGGGGGTACGCTTCGCCCTAACGAGCGGCCCCCTGGAAGGGGCGCCCCTGGAGGACGTCGCCGTGGAACTGACAGGGGTCGAGCTGTTCGGCGCCGCTTCCACCCCCAATGCCCTCAGCGCGGCGGCCTCGCGCGCGGTGCACAAGGCACTGGAGGACGCCGGGGCCGCAATGCTACACCCGGTGATGAAGGTCGAGGTGGTGGTTCCAGAGGCAAACCTCGGCGCCGTGCTCGGCGATCTGCAGTCCCGCCACGCCCTGATCCGCAGCAGTGAGACCTGGGGTGACAGCGTGACCCTCGACTGCGAGGTGGCCCTCGACCACCTGCTCGGCTACACCACCGATCTTCGCAGCCTGACCCAGGGACGCGGGCAGTTCAGCATGATCTTCAGTCGGTTTGATACCCTCTCAGGGTAGGCAAATCCTTCAGCAAAAGGCACCCGAAATGCACAAACTCCGGCTCGGCATCCCCAAAGGCAGCCTCGAGGCCGCCACCCTGTCGCTGTTCGCCCAGGCAGGCTGGGTCATCCAACCCCAGTCCCGGAACTACTACCCCGGCATCAACGACCCCGAGATCTCCTGCGCCCTGGTGCGCGCCCAGGAGATGGCCCCCTACGTGGCCAGCGGTACCCTCGATCTCGGGCTCACCGGTCTCGATTGGATCCTCGAAACCGAGTCCGAGGTTGCGGAGATCTGCACCCTCACCTACTCCAAGAGCTCGGATCAGCCGAGCCGCTGGGTGCTGGTGGTACGGGGGGATTCCCCCATCGAGTCGGTGGCCGATCTGGCGGGAAAGAAGATTGCCACCGAGCTGGTAGGCTTCACCCGCCGCTACCTCAAGGAGCGTGGCATCGAGGCGGCGGTGGAATTCTCCTGGGGGGCCACCGAGGCAAAGGTGGTGGAGGATCTGGTGGATGCGGCGGTGGAGATCACCGAGACCGGTAGCACCATCCGCGCCCATGGGCTGCGTATCATCGCCGACCTGCTCTACACCGACACCCGGCTCATCGCCCATCCCGCGGCCCTCCAGGACCCCTGGAAAAAGGCCAAGATCGAGCAGATTTCCCTGATGCTGCAAGCGGCCCTGGCCGCCCGGAACAAGGTGGCCCTCAAACTCAATGTGGCGGCGGCGAACCTCGACCGGGTCGTCGCCCTGCTACCAAGCCTGCACGCGCCCACGGTGAGTCATCTCTACGACCGCCAGTGGCTCGCCGTCGAGACCGTGGTCGACGTCAGTCGGGTGCGGGACTTGATTCCCCAGCTACGCGCCGCGGGAGCAGAAGGGATTCTGGAGTACGAGCTGCGCAAGATGATCTAGCGAGGCGGCACCCGGCGGCCCATGGACAGCTACGACGAGATCCCCTACGACAGTAGCCCCATCACCGAGACCGATCCGGATCGGCTGGCGGTGCTCGGCCGGTTGTTTGGGCTACCTGCCCGCGATCCCCGAACCTGTCGGGTGCTCGAGCTCGGCTGCGCCAGCGGCGGCAACCTCATTCCCCTGGCCTGGCGCTATCCCCAGAGCCGCTTCCTCGGCGTGGAGCTCTCCCACCGCCAGGCGGCGGAGGGCCAGCGCCTGATCGCCCGGCTCGGCCTCACTAACATCGAGATCCGTGAGGGCAACCTCCTCGACCTGGGGCCAGCGCTTGGGGAGTTCGACTACCTGATCGTCCACGGCGTCTACTCCTGGGTTCCCGCACCGGTGCAGGAGAAGATCCTCCGGCTCGGCGGTGAGCTCCTCGCGCCCGCGGGCATCGCCTACGTGAGCTTCAACACCCTGCCCGGCTGGCGCATGCGCGGGATGCTGCGCGACATGCTGCTCTACCACACCCGCACCGCCACCAGCCCCGCGGAGCGCCTGACCCGGGCCCACGCCTTCCTGGATCTCTTGCTGGCCGCCCTCGCAAAACTCGACGCGGCCAGTGCCCGCTACCTCAAGGAAGAGATCCCGCGCATCCGCCGCGCACATCCGAGCTACCTCTACCATGAGTACCTGGCAGAGGTGAACGAGCCCTGCCTGTTTCGCGATTTCGTCGATCAGGCCGAGCGCCAGGGCCTGACCTACCTCTGTGATGTGGACCTGCACACGCTGTTTCCCTCCACCCTCGGTGCCGAGGTAGCAGAGGCCCTGGAGGGGATCGAGGATGGCATCGAGCAGGAGCAGTACCTGGATTTCGTGCGCAACCGTAATTTCCGTCAGGCACTCCTGTGCCGGTCCGAGGCCACACCGAGCCGGGAGATTGCGCTTGAGCGCTTCGAGGACCTCGCCTTCTTCGCCGACCTGGTACCCCCCGCAAATCTCGACCTGCGCCGGCGCAAAACCCAGCCCTTTCGCAGGCCGAACGGTGACACCCTCGAGGTGGAGCACCCCCTGAGCAAGGCGGCCCTGGGGCTACTGACCGGCCGTTTTCCCGATGCACTGCCCTTCGAAAAGATCCTTGCCGCGGCGCAAGCCGCGGTGACCGCGGCCGGGGGCGGCCGCCATGCCGAGGAAATTGGCAACCTGTTCGGGGAGCTGTTCAGCCTGTTCGCGCACCAGGCGGTGGGGGCCTCGCTCTCCCCCCAGGAGTTCGGGCACCCCTCGGCGCCACCCCGCGCCTCCGCCCTGGCCCTCGCCCAGGCGGAAACGGGCTTGGGCCACCTGGCGACCCCCCGTCACACCACCCTGTCGCTCGACCCCCTGGCCCAGCGGCTGGTCACTCTGCTCGACGGCACCCGAGGCCTCCACCAGCTGGCGGAGACCCTGGTGGGCGAGCTCCGTGACGGCGCCTATGCGCTCCCCGGCGCGCCACCCCTCCCGACGTCGCCGGAACGGCTCCGCGCCCAGGTACGCGCGAGCTGCGAGCGACTGCTTGCGCTGTTCGAGCGACACGGGATTCTGGAACCCGGATAGCGCCGCCCACCAACGCTAAGCCGCGCGGGATTCAAGGGGTGAGCAACGGGGCCGCCCGCACCGTCAGTTCTCCACCGGCTGGGCCCAGAGATCGTGCTCGCCGGAATCGGTGACCTCCACCTCGACGAAGTCACCCACCTGCAGATCCCAATCGGGCTCAAGGATCACCCCACCGTCGATTTCTGGGGCATCCGCACTGCTTCGGGCAACAATGGCCTCTTCCCCGACCTCATCCACCAGCACGATCAGGCGTCGGCCCACCTTTTGGCGCAGCCGCTTGCGGCTGATCTCGGCCTGCACCGCCATGAAGCGGCCGAGCCGCTCCTCCTTGAGGGCCTCGGGTACCGGGTCCGGCAGGTCATTCGCCGCCGCACCCGAGACCGCCGAGTAGGCAAAGCAGCCCACCCGGTCAAGCTGGGCGGCGCGCAGGAACCCAAGCAGGGCCTCGAAATCCCGCTCCGTCTCACCAGGAAAGCCGACGATGAAGGTGCTGCGGATGGTGAGGTCCGCACACAGCCGGCGCCAACCCTCCAGGCGCTCGAGCACCCGCTCGGTGGCCGCGGGGCGGCGCATGGCCCTGAGTATCCGGGGGCTGCCGTGCTGCAGGGGCATGTCGAGATAGGGCAGGATCTTGCCCTCTGCCATCAGCGGAACCAGCCCGTCCACATTGGGATAGGGATAGACGTAGTGCAGGCGGACCCAGACACCGAGCTCGCCCAGCGCCTCGGCCAGGGACACCAAGCGGCTCGCCAGGGGACGGCCCCGCCAAAAGCCGGTGCGGTGGCGAATATCGACCCCGTAGGCGCTGGTGTCCTGGGAGATGACCAGCAGCTCGCGTACCCCGGCGGCCACCAGGTTCTCCGCCTCCTGCAGCAGCTCGCCGATGGGCCGGCTGACCAGGTCGCCGCGCAGTTGGGGGATGATGCAGAAGCTGCAGCGGTGGTTACAGCCTTCGGAAATCTTGAGGTAGGCGTAGTGCCGCGGCGTCAGCTTGACGCCCTGGGGCGGCACCAGGCTGGTGAAGGGATGCGCGGGCGGTGGCAAGTGCTGGTGGACGGCGGCCATGACCGCCTCGTAGGCATGGGGTCCGGTCACCGCCAAAAGGTTCGGATGGGCCTCGCGCACCAGCGCCTCGCGCGCTCCCAGGCACCCGGTGACGATCACCCGACCGTTCTGCCGCAGCGCCTCGCCGATGGCCTCCAGGGACTCGTCCACCGCCGCGTCGATGAAGCCGCAGGTGTTGATGATTACCAGGTCGGCATCCTCATAGCGGGGCGAAAACGCGTAACCCTCGGCCCGCAGTTGGGTGAGGATGCGCTCCGAATCCACCGTGGCCTTAGGACAACCGAGGCTCACAAAGCCCACGCGCGGGGTGGGTGGGGTCATGGCCTAGTCAACTGAGGGCTTCAGCGAATCAAATTCATCAACTCACGGCGGCAGCGGCGCACCCGCTCATCGTCCGATCCCAGCAGGTCAAACAGCGCCCGCAGGGCACGCTCCGCGCCGCCCTCTCGATAGACTGGCGCGCGCCGAATCACCTCCAGGAGCTGGGCGAACGCCTGATCGACATCATCCGCGAGCAGACTGAGCGCCGCGAGCTGGAAACGGGCCTCGAGATCCCCGGGATCGGCCGCGACCCTTGCCGTCAGCTCCGCCGCCGGGGGCGCCGAACGGGCGGCGAGGATCAGCTCCAGGTGGTCACGCAGCGATTCCACCTCGGCATGACCGGCCAGGGACTCGGGCAAGGCGCCGAGGACCGCCCGGGCATCAGCAAGGCGCTCCAGGCGGATCAGAAACTTGGCCAGCAGCAGGGGCAGCTCGATCCGCTCGGGCTCCGCGATGGCGCCCTCCGCCAGGATCCGGACGGCACCCTCGCCATCACCCTGCTGCCAGGCACGCAGCGCCGCGGCTTGCACCGGGTCCGCAACACTGGAGAGATGCCGATCGATAAGGGCACGATACTCGTCCTCAGGCTGCAGGCCGAAGACCTGCTCCACCGCGCGACCATGGCGAAACAGGCGGCAGGAAGGGAGGCTCCGGACCCCCTGCTCGGTGACCAGCGCCGTCTCCCGATCCGTGTCCACGCTAACCAGCAGAAAGCGCCCCGCAAATTGCTCGGCGAGACGGAGCAAGCGCTCGCGCTGGCGCAAGGACGGGCCAAGCCGCGGCGACCAGAAATCCACCAGCACCGGCCCTCTCTGGGAATTTTCCAAAACCAGCAGCGGGAAGTTCTCCCGGGTTCCCTCAAGAACGAAGGTGGGTTGATCCATCGGACGGTCGTTGAACCATTGGGGGGCCACTAAGGTCTGCCGTTCATTCTCCCACATCCGCTCGCCACCTTCCCA
>JAEHCY010000314.1 GCA_016880695.1 Chromatiaceae bacterium
GATCAGGTCCACGATCAGCTTCACCTCGTGCAGGCACTCGAAGTAGGCCATCTCGGGGGCATAGCCGGCCTCCACCAGGGTCTCGAATCCAGCCTGGATCAGGGAGGTGAGCCCCCCGCACAAGACCACCTGCTCACCGAACAGGTCGGTCTCGCACTCCTCGCGGAAACTGGTCTCGATGATGCCCGCGCGCCCGCCGCCGTTGGCCGAGGCGTAGGACAGGGCGAGCTCCTTAGCCTGGCCGCTGGCGTCCTGGAACACCGCTATCAGGCTCGGCACGCCACCGCCTTGGGTGTAGGTGGAACGCACCAGATGACCCGGACCCTTGGGTGCCACCATGATGACGTCGAGGTCCTCGCGGGGCTCGATCTGGCCGAAGTGGATATTGAAGCCGTGGGCGAAGGCGAGTGCCGCCCCCTGGGAAATGTTGGGGGCAATCTGCTCGCGGTAGATCCGGGCTTGATGTTCGTCGGGCGCGAGCAGCATCACCACATCGGCACCGCGCACAGCCTCCTCGAGGGGCAGGACGGTCAGGCCCGCGTTGGTGGCCTTGGCCGCCGAGGCCGAGCCGGACCGCAGGCCTACCGTCACCGCGACCCCTGAGTCCTTGAGGTTGTTGGCATGCGCGTGGCCCTGGGACCCGTAGCCGATGATGGCGACCCGCTTGCCCTGGATCAGCGAGAGGTCGGCGTCTTTGTCGTAGTAGATGTTCATGTGGCTGTCCTGAAGATGTCTGTCGTATTCGAATTCGGGTGGTGTAGCGAGGGCTCGCCGCAACCCGCCCGTGCGTCAGAGCCCCAACCCCTTGGGCCCGCGGGCAATGCCAGATGGCCCCGAGCGTACCACCTCGACCAGTAGCTCCTTGGGGGTGGCGCGCAGGAAGGCGTCGAGCTTGCGGCTGGAGCCGGTCAGCTCGATGACGTAGCTGGTATCGGTAACGTCGATGATGTTGGCGCGGAAGATGTCTGCCAGCCGCTTGAGCTCCTCCCGGCCGGGGCCCATGGCTCGGGCCTTCACCATCATCAGCTCGCGCTCGATGTGCGGACCCTCCGACAGATCGAGCAGCTTGACCACATCGATGAGCTTGTTGAGCTGCTTCTTGATCTGCTCGACGATCTCCTCGTTGCCCGTCGTCACCAGCGTCATCCGCGACAGGGAGGGGTCTTCGGTGGGGGCTACGATCAAGGATTCGATGTTGTAGCCCCGCGCGGAAAACAGACCCGCCACCCGCGATAGGGCGCCGGCCTCGTTTTCCAACAAGACGGAAATGATGTGTCTCATGTCAGGCCAGCTCCCGTTCCGGCGACAGGTGCATCTCGTGGTGCCCCTTGCCCGCCGCGATCATGGGGTAGACGTTCTCGGTGGGATCGATGACCACATCAAGGAACACCAAGCGGTCTTTCATGCCGAAGGCCTCGCGCATGGCCCCCTCGAGCCGATCGGGCTCGGTGACGCGCATGCCAACATGACCGAAACTCTCGGCCAGCTTGACGAAATCGGGCAGGGCATCGACGTAGGAATGGGAGTAGCGGCTGCCGTAGAAGAACTCCTGCCACTGCCGCACCATACCCATGTAACCGTTGTTGAGCAGCACGATCTTGAGCGGCAGGTTGTACTGGCGACAGGTCGCCAGCTCCTGGATACACATGAGAATGCTGGCCTCACCCGAGACACAGGCCACCTCCGCCTCGGGATGGGCGAGCTTCACCCCCATGGCCGCCGGAAGCCCAAAGCCCATGGTCCCGAGCCCGCCCGAGTTGATCCAGCGCCGCGGCTCATCGAATTTGTAGAACTGGGCCGCGAACATCTGGTGCTGGCCCACATCGGAGGTCAAGAACAGATTCCCCTGGGTGACCTTGTAGAGGGTCTCCACCGCGAACTGTGGCTTGATCTTGCTACTGCTGTGGTCGTAGCGGAGGCATTGCATGGCGCGCCAGCCCTCGATCTCCGCCCACCACTGGGCGAGGGCCTCCCGATCGGGCTCCGAGCCCTGTTCCGTGAGCACCCGCAGCATGTCCTCGAGGACGGCCTTGACCGGGCCGACGATGGGGATATCCACGTGAACGGTCTTGGAGATGGACGAGGGATCCACATCCACATGCACGATCTTCGCGTGGGGACAGAAATGCTGGATCTTCCCGGTGACGCGATCGTCGAAGCGGGCGCCGATGGCAAGGAGCACGTCGCACTCGTGCATCGCCATGTTGGCCTCATAGGTCCCGTGCATCCCCAGCATACCGAGGAACTGGCGGTCGGATCCGGGATAGGCGCCGAGCCCCATCAGCGTGTTGGTAACCGGAAAGCCGAGGTGCCGCACCAGATCGGTGAGCTCCGCCGACGCCTCGCCCAGGATGACCCCACCCCCCGTGTAGACCATGGGCCGCTTGGCCCCCAGCAGGGTATCCACCGCCCGCTTGATCTGGCCGATATGCCCCCGCTGCGTGGGGTTGTAAGAGCGCATCTGCACCGTCTCGGCATAGGTGTAGGGGATCTTGATGTTAGGGTCGGTGACGTCCTTGGGGATGTCGATCACCACCGGACCGGGGCGGCCCGTGGTGGCAATGAAAAATCCCTTGCGGATGGTCTCCGCAAGCTTGCGCACATCGCGCACGAGAAAGTTGTGCTTGACGCAGGGCCGGGTGATACCTACGGTGTCGACTTCCTGAAACGCATCGCTGCCGATCACCGGGGTGGGTACCTGACCGGTGAGCACGACCAGAGGAATGGAGTCCATGTGGGCGGTGGCGATTCCGGTCACCGCATTGGTCGCGCCTGGACCCGAGGTGACCAGTACCACACCGGGCTTGCCGGTGGAACGGGCGTAACCGTCCGCGGCATGGGTGGCCCCCTGCTCATGACGGACCAGGATATGCTTGACGGCATCCTGCTTGAACAGCGCATCGTAGATATGCAGCACGGAACCCCCGGGGTAACCGAATACATACTCGACGCCTTCGTCCTTCAGACACTGAACGACGATCTCGGCACCACTCAGCTCCACCTCTGTAACCTCCGCAAATGCCGTGCACCGGAGCAATCCGGCGACGGTCGCAACTTTAGAGAATCGTGCAAACGGTGAAAGCTACTCGAGAAGAACCGGCCTTGTCAAAGAACCGCGCGGGATACCCAAGCGAGGGTTACCGGGCGCCTTTCCTGGTGCCCCGGAGGGTCCGCCGATGAGGCTCGCTCGCCGGAATCCGCTCCTGCCTCCCCTTGGCGTTCTGGTGTTGCTCGCCGGGCCGACCGCAACGATCGGGGCCGAGGTCTACCGCTGGGTCGACGAGCAAGGGGTCACCCAGCTCTCGGAAACACCGCCGCTGGGGCGCGCCTATGACAAGGTCGGAATCCCGACCTCGAGCGCCCCGGAGCCCGACGCTGAGGCACGTACCCAGCGCATCCGCGAGCAGACCGACGATTGGCTGCTGCAAAACCAGGAGCGGCAGGAAAAACGGCGAGTTCAGGCGGCCCAGGGCGCGGAGCGGCGACAGAACTGCCAGAACGCCCGGCAGAACCTGGCGACCCTGGAGAACCTCGGGGCCCGCAGGCTCAAGATGCCCGATGGGACCTACACCCGCCCCTCGGAAAAGGATTTGGACACCCTGAAACAGCAGGCGCGCCAGGAAGTGGGGCAGTTCTGCGACTGAGGCCGCTCGGCGGTTCCGCCGCCTCAGGGTCTCGGCGCGAACATTGTGCCGCCAGGGGGTTTTCGGCTAGCCTGTGCGGCTTCATCCGCCGCTTCGCCCATCGCCATGCGCACCTCCCAGTTTCCGCTGCACACCCTCAAGGAAACCCCCACCGACGCCGAGATTCCAAGCCACCGGCTCATGCTGCGCTCCGGCATGATTCGCAAGCTGGCGGCCGGACTCTATACCTGGCTGCCGCTTGGCCTAAGGGTCCTGCACAAGGTGGAGGCCATCGTGCGGGAGGAGATGAACCGTGCCGGAGCACTGGAGGTCCTGATGCCCGCTGTCCAGCCCGCCGAGCTGTGGCAGGAATCCGGGCGCTGGAGCCAATACGGACCGGAACTGCTGCGGCTCAAGGACCGCCACGAGCGCGAGTTCTGCTTCGGGCCCACCCACGAGGAGATCATCACCGAACTGGGACGCAGCGAGCTCAAGAGCTACAAGCAGCTTCCGATCAACTTCTACCAGATCCAAACCAAATTCCGCGACGAGATCCGCCCTCGCTTTGGGGTCATGCGGGCGCGGGAGTTCCTGATGAAAGACGCCTACTCCTTCCACATGGATCAGGCCTCGCTGCAGGAAACCTATGACCGGATGTACGCGACCTACAGCCGCATCTTCCAGCGCTGCGGTCTGCAGTTCCGGGCCGTGGTGGCCGACACCGGCGCCATCGGTGGAAAGGCCTCCCACGAGTTCCATGTGGTGGCCGACTCCGGCGAGGATGCCATCGCCTTCTCGGAGGACAGCGACTACGCGGCCAACCTGGAGCTGGCCGAGGCCCCGGCGCCGACCACACCCCGCCCCGCCCCCAGCGAGACGCTGCGCCTAGTGGACACCCCCCACGCGCGGACCATCCAGGAGCTTGTGGAACAGTTCGGCCAGCCGATCGGGCGCACGGTCAAGACCCTAGTGGTCGCGGCCAGTGAGGCGGCCGGCGGCGGTCTGGTGGCCCTCCTGGTACGCGGTGATCACGAACTCAACCTGATCAAGGCCGAGCGCCTGCCCGAGGTGGCCCGACCGCTGCGCTTCGCGAGCGAGGCGGAGATCCGGGCGATCATCGGTGCCGGGCCGGGCTCGCTCGGCCCCCTCAACCTCTCCATCCCCTGCATCGCCGACCGCAGCCTCGCCGTGGTGGGGGATTTCACCGCCGGCGCCAACCGCGACGGCCAGCACTACTTCGGGCTCAACTGGGATCGGGACGTGCCGCTCCCTGCGCTGGCAGATCTGCGCAACGTGGTGGAGGGGGACCCGAGCCCGGATGGCCGCGGGGGGCTGCGCATCGTGCGCGGCATCGAGGTCGGCCACATCTTTCAGCTCGGCGACAAGTACAGCCAGGCGATGGGGGCCAGCGTGTTGGACCCCCAGGGCCGCTCCGTGGTGATGACCATGGGCTGTTATGGCATCGGCGTATCCCGCGTGGTGGCCGCCGCCATCGAGCAGAACCACGACGAGCTGGGGATTATCTGGCCAGCCCCCATCGCCCCCTTCCAGGTGGCCCTGCTGCCCATGCAGCTGCAGCGCTCGCAGCGGGTACGCGAAACCACCGAGCGCCTGCACGAGGCGCTGGTGGCCGCCGGCATCGAGGTGCTGCTCGATGATCGGGAGGTACGTCCCGGTTTCATGTTCGCCGACATGGAGCTGATCGGGATCCCCCATCGCGTGGTGGTGGGGGAGAAGGGACTCGATCGGGGAGAGGTGGAATACCGCGGGCGTCGCGACACCGAGAACCGCTTCATCCCACTGACCAAGATCGTCGGTTTCCTCCGTGATCAGCTCTCCCAGACCACTCTACCCAGGGCCCAACCATGACCACCCCGATCCGCGAGACCGCCTACGGGCTGGAGGCGCTACTGCGCTGCAGCCGTGGCGAGCTATTCGGTCCAGGCAATGCCCAGTTGCCCGCCCCCAACATGTTGATGATGGACCGCATCATCGAGATCCGCGACAGCGGCGGCAGCTACGACAAGGGGCTCATGCACGCCGAGCTCGACATCCGCCCCGCGCTTTGGTTCTTCGACTGCCACTTCCCCGGCGACCCGGTTATGCCCGGATGCCTGGGTCTCGACGCGATGTGGCAACTGGTGGGCTTTTTTCTCGGCTGGCTCGGCAACCCCGGTCGGGGCCGGGCCCTCGGAGTGGGGGAGGTGAAGTTCACCGGGCAGTTGCTGCCGACCGCCAAGAAGGTGACCTATCACATCGACATGAAGCGGGTCATCAGCCGTAAGCTGGTACTGGGGATCGGCGACGGGGTGATGGATGTGGATGGCCGCGAGATCTACACCGCGAAGGACCTACGCGTCGGCCTGTTTACGTCCACTGAGGGGTTCTGAGCCGCAAGGCTGGAATCTCGGCCCCGATGAGCACCGAAAACGGCGGATACCCCCAGCGTGGAGCGACGCGCGAGTGCACGCACTGACCCCCATCGGGTTGTAAGAGGCTGAAACAAACGAGCGGGCCGAAGCCCGCTCTTTTACTTGCCGCCATGGCCCGCAGTTAGTCGCCGAGGCTATTCAGCGCCTTCTGGAAACGGTTGGCGTGGGAGCGCTCCGCCTTCGCCAGGGTCTCGAACCAGTCGGCA
>JAEHCY010000315.1 GCA_016880695.1 Chromatiaceae bacterium
ACCGACTGCCTTCAGCGCCCAGAGATTGGCCCGGTAATTGATCCGGTGGGGAGGAATCGTATGCCGGACCCCATGGCGCGGCAGGAACACCACGTCGAGCCCGGCGAGGGTACCAAAGCAAAGCGGTGCCGAAGGGGTGCCAAACGGCGTCCCGAGCGTCTCCTCGCGGGAGAGCGCCAGTTGCGGCATCTTTGCAAAACCCGAGCCGCCGATGATGGCCAGCAGGTCCATACCTCACCCCTTGAAGCGCTCTGAGGAGTCCAAAAGCTCGCTCACGAGGTCGAAAATGAATCGACTGCGCGATCGGCCCCGATTGTTGCGTCCCCGCTCGCCCCGCGATTGTCTATCTCAGGCACTGAGGGAGACTCGCTGCGGGTGAACCAGCGATCGGGGCACCCGAGAGGGTTCCTTCACGAATCTTCTGCCCCCTGGGACCCTGGTGGAGCGCAGCTAGCACCCTGTGCCCGGAGCAGAAAAAGCCGGCACCCTGGGGCGGCCGGCCTAGGAAGCCGCAGCTCGCGATCGGCGGCCGTTGCGGGGATGAGCCCCGTAACAGGCCGCTTGGATGGATATCGACGCCTTGCTAGCTTGCCTCGGCAAGTATCCCGATTTCTTTGAGTTTCGGGAACAGGATCTTCTCCTCGCGCTCGATACGGCTGAGCAGCATGGCGAACATCTCGTTGGTCTCGGCGACAAACTCCGCTGTGAAGTTGAAATCGCAGTCTTTCAACCACTTCTTGTGGTAGTCATCAAACGTCTTACGCAACGGCTTCTCACCGCTGATAAAACCCCACGCGATCGACTTCACCGAAGGGTCATGGTGGATCAGGAGTGCGGGGTATAAACCCTTATCCTCCTCGGCTAGGTGCTCCTTAACCCGTTCGGCGAGGGTGCACATCATTTGGTAAGCGGTCTTGGCATTGGGGCGGATCTTCAGATTGTCGACGGTCATGACCAACTTCAGTTCCTCGATCATCTCTTTCAGATCACCGTGGGTTGAGCGGTAGCTCTCTAGGGTTTGCATCTCCATCCTCCAAAAAATCTCGACTTAGAGCGACAGCCCATCGGGGCGGATTGACGGCGCTGTCTGTGGTCACTGCAACAACTTGCGTGGAGACAAAGGCCTCGGCAAATGGTCGAATGCTTACGCCACTTCTTAATTCAAAACGCCTCCGCAGTCAAAAAGCCTTTAATTATATTACCCTTTTCTCATATTTTTCGGACGGTACCCAGCGCCTTCCTCAGATGCGCGTGTCGTCCCCCGCTAAGCTCGGCGCAAGAGGATCCGCGGATCACGTCGCAACGGGTGCAACGGACGGGGGGAAAACGGCTCCTGGGGTGAATCAGGCGGTCGTTACCCGGGCTTCCGCTCTGGTTTGTTTGATTTCCAGGGAGTTGGAAGTGGAACTGAGTATCGCAGGTGAAAATCCCCCGCTTAGTGCCGTTCAGAGGTCACGATCTGCGATCGCGAAGATGCCAGCGGCATTGCGGAGGTAGCCCTTGTAGTCGAGCCCGCAACCGAACAGGTAACGGTTCGGCACCCGGACACCGACAAAGTCGGCCTGGACCCCACAAGGCCGGGAGCGCTGTTTTTCCACCAGGACGGCGCTGTGGATGCTCCTCGCGCCCTCTATCCTACAGGCCTCCAGGATAGCGGCCAGCGTCACCCCTTCGTCCAGGATATCGTCCAGGACCAGCACCGCTTGCCCCGCGATGGCCGCAGAAGGTCGATAAATCCAGCGCAGATATCCCCCTTGAGTGGCCCCGCGGTAACGGGTGGCGTGCACATAGTCAAGCCGGAGCGGAAAATCCAGCCGCATGAGCAACGCGCCGGTGATCACCACCGCGCCGGTCATTACGCAGAGGACCAGCGGGTTCTGTCCCCCAAGTACCGCGGCGATCTCTTGGGCCAAGCGGTCCAGCGCCAGATCCACCTCCCCGGCGGGAACGATGAGCTCGGCGCGTTCCCGCACCGCCAGAATGTCGCCAAGCGTGGGCTCCACGGCAGGACCTCCTGGCTCAGGGACCGCCATCAGGGGGTGAGATCGAGGGCAAGGCTATCGCCGTGCTGCAAAGCGGTGAGCTCCCGCACCGCCTGCTGCCAGCGTGGATCCAGACGCAGATCGCGGGGGTCGCCTTGGCCCCGGCCGTGCATGCGCACGTAGCGCAGGTGGGCCGCGGGATCGTCGACATCCCGCAGCCCCGCGAGGATGGATTCCGCCGCCGAACGGTTGTTGCAGATGAGGATCATCTCGCAGCCGGCGGCAAGGGCGGCCCGCGCCCGCCCGGGATAGTCCCCTCCCGCATCCGCTGCCGCCATGTTCAGGTCGTCGCTGAAGATGAGCCCCTGGAAGCCCAGTTGCTGCCGCAGCACCTGCTGGAGCCAGTACGGCGAGAACCCCGCTGGCAGCCCATCCACCCGCGGATAGACCACATGGGCGGGCATGATGGCCTCGAGTCCCGCACGGATCAGCCTCTCGAAGGGCACCAGATCCGCCATCAGGATGTCTTGAAACCGACGGATATCCACCGGCAACTCGGTGTGGGAGTCCGCGGCGACACCCCCGTGCCCAGGAAAGTGCTTGCCGACGGCGGCCATTCCGGCGGACTGACACCCCTTGACCCAGGCCCTGGCGAGGTCGGCGACCTCTTCCGCACGGGGGGAGAAGGCCCGGTCGCCGATGACGGTGCTCGCCACCGAGCCCAGATCCAGCACCGGGGCGAAGCTGAAGTCCACCCCAACCGCACGCAGCTCCGCGGCCATCAGCCAGCCGGCGAGCCCCGCGACCCGCCGTCCCCGCTCCCGGTCCTGCCGCGACAACGTGCCGTACCAGGCCGCGGGCGGTAGCCGGGAGAAACCAGCGAGAAACCGCTGTACCCGGCCGCCCTCCTGGTCCACCGCCACCAGAAGATGCGGATCCCGCACCGCGTGGATAGCCGCCACCAGCGCCCGCACTTGCTCGGGACTCTCGAAGTTGCGCCGAAACAGGATCACCCCGCCCACGGCCGGGTGCCCGAGAAGCTCCCGTTCCCCCGCCTCGAGCACTGTTCCGGCGAGATCCAGCATCACCGGGCCGAGCCTCATCTGTGCCTACCCATGAGCCGCGGGCCCCGCATAGTTGTTACAAGCCCTCACGTCTATCCCGTAAGTCATTGCTTAGAGTGATCCAATCGCACGTCCAGGCGGTCACGGAGGCGGTCGCCTAGCAGGTTGACGGCGAGGACCACCAGCAGAATCGCCATCCCCGGCGCCATAACCAGGTGCGGGGCCACCAACAGATAGCGGCTGCCGTCGCGGATCATGCTGCCCCAGGAGGCGTCCGGCGGTTGTACGCCCAAGCCGAGAAATGACAGCCCCGCCTCGGCAACCACTGCCCCAGCAATGCCAAAGGTGGCCTCCACCATCAAAGGGGCCAGGGCCAGAGGCAAAAGATGGCGCACCAGGACGCGCAATCGTCCCACCCCAAGCGCCACGGCCGCCGTGACGTGGTCGCGCTCCCGCAGCGAGAGGACCTGTGCGCGCACCAAACGGGCATACCCCACCCAACCCACCGCCGAGAGCGCGAAGATCAGGTTATCGACACCGGGCCCCATGACCCCCGCCAGCGCAATTGCCAGTAGTATGCCAGGAAAGGCCAGAAACACATCCACCAGGCGCATCAGTAACCGATCCGCCCAGCCTCCGGTGTAGGCCGCGGCGCCCCCGAGCAGACTGCCGACAACAGCCGATACCGCCACGACCCCGAGGGCTACAACGAAGGAGACGCGGGCGCCCGCGACCAGCCGATCCAGTACCGGGCGCCCTAGGTCATCGTTCCCCAGCCAGTGTCCCACCCCAGGTTGCGCCAGGACCGCCGGAAGGTCGATCCGGTAGGGGTCGATCGGCAGCCAAGGACCGATAACCGCCAGCGTGGCCCAGACCCCGAGCACCCCGGCAGGGATCCAGAAACGCAGCATCAGCGCAAGCGGATGCGCGGATCGAGCCAGGCGTAGGCCAGATCCGTCATCAGGTTGACGCCGACATAGCCCAGGCTGATCACCAGCACCGTACCCTGAACCACCGGATGGTCGCGGCTCTGGATGGCCTCCACCAGCAGGCTGCCAAGACCTGGCCAGGAAAACACGATCTCCGTGATCACCGCGCCACCAAGCAGGGCGCCCAGTTGCAGCCCAAGCAGGGTCACCACCGGTATCGCCGCGTTCGGCAAGGCGTGACGGCACAGGACCACCCCCGCGGAAAGCCCCTTCGCGTGGGCCGTGCGCACGAAGTCTTCCCCTAGAACCTCGAGCAGGCTGCTGCGAACCATCCGAGCGAGGATAGCGGACAGGGAGGTTCCCAAGGTCACGGCGGGCAATATCAGGCTGTCCGCTGAATCTCGGCCGCTCACCGGCACCCAGCCAAGCCAGAGCGAGAACACCAGGATCAGCAGCGGGCCCAACCAGAAATTGGGAATGGAGAGGCCGAGCAGCGAGAATCCCATGGCAACGGTGTCCGAAGCCCGGCCGCGACGTCGGGCTGCAAATGACCCTAGCGGCAGGGCAATGACCAGGGCCAGGAGCAGTGCCGCCGCCGCAAGCTCGAGGGTAGCGGGAAGGCGCTCGGCCAGCAGATCCTCGACCGGCCGGTGAAGGTGCAGCGACTGCCCGAGATCGAGCCGCGCCAGTCGACTCACGTAGGTGGTGAACTGGGTGTGGAGGGGCTCATCGAGGCCAAGGGCGGCGCGCAGCGCGCTACGATCCGCCGGTGTCGCCCCCTCCCCTAGCATCATCTCCACCGGGTCACCGGGAACCAGGTGAATGAGGAGGAATACCAGCGTGCACACCCCCATCACCACCACGAGCGCGCTGGTCAGCCGGCCAAAGAGAAAACCCATGGCGACCTCAGTGGCGGCTAGGCCCGCGAGGTCGCGGGCCCATCAGGGTTCTTTTCATGGACTGATCCTTGGTATGCGGGCTCCCTGTCCCTGGATACGGCCGCTGAGCGGCCTACTCGGGACGAACGGTGTTTATCCGGATAGTTGAGTTTTCCGTTCATCGCGAGTCGGTTTGACAGGTTGTATCGAGGGGCGCAATCGCTCCTACTGTAGTTTCTAGGCGCATTCCCACCGACCGCCCCCATCGGTCCCTTTTGTCCGCCGATCGCAGCCCCGTCGTCGTGAGTCATCTCGAGAATTCTGTCTCAACTATCTATATTTCTTCTTTAATCTCGACGAGTGTGCCGATCCCCACACGCTCGAACAGGTCCAGGATGTCGTGGTTACGCATACGGATACAGCCATGGGAGCGCGGAACCCCCATCGGTTCGGCATCCGGGCAGCCGTGGAGGTAGATGTAGCGACGCAGGGTGTCCAGGGTCCCCCCGCGGTTGATGCCTGGCTCCAGCCCGGTGAGCCAGAGGATGCGAGTGAGGATCCAGTCCCGCGCCGGATACTGACTGGCAAGCTCAGGGGTGAGCACTTCGCCGGTGGGACGCCGGCCCACGAAGACCGTATTCGTTGGGCAACCAGCGCCGATGGCGAGGCGGATGCGATGGCGCCCTCGGGGGGTCTGTTCGCTACCCAACCGTTCACCGGCCCCGCGCGCCGAGGACGATATCGGGAAGGTATCGAGGATTCTCGATCGGTGCATCAAGTGGAGTCGCTGCCACCCCAGGTCCACCAGGATCCACTCAGTGGCCGGCGGCATGGCGGCCCTCCGTCGGCTGGGAGCGCTCCACCCAGCGCAGGCCATCGTAGTTCCCATCGGTTGCCAGGCGATAGCCAGTGACCTCCCGTCGGGTGGCAACGCGCTGGTGCTCGTACCAGAGGGGCACGTAGGGCAGATCCTCCAGCAGCACCCGTTGCAGCTCCTGATAGAGGGGGACCTGTTCCTGCAGTTCCCCTATCTGGGCGATTTGCTCCAGCAGAGCATCGACCCGTTGACTACGGTAGCGGCCGCGGTTGACGCCGTCCGGCGGCAGCGAGCGGCTGTGGAAGGCGTAGCGGAAGATGTCGGGGGTCTTCACTCCCACCCAGGAGAGGCTCATCAGTTGGAAGCGACCGGCCTTGACATCGTCATAAAAGGTGCCCCAGTCATAGCTCTGCACCTCCACCGCAATCCCCGTTTCCCTCAGTTGCGCCTGGATGAGGGTTGCCAGCCGGACCCGAAACGGGTCGTTGGAGGTCTTGTAGACCAGCCGCAGGGGATGCTCGGCAGTGTATCCCAACTCCGCCAGCAGACTCCGTGCCCGCGCAGGGTCATGCGGGTAGGGCCTGAGCGCCGGGTTGCCCGCCCAGTGGTTGGGGGAAAACAGGGCTTGGGCTTCCCCTGCCGCCCCGCCGAATACGAACCGTATGATGGCTTCACGGTCGATGCCGTGGGCCACGGCGCGCCTCACCTCCGCCCTGCCCGTTTGTGGGTCCTCCAGATTGAAGGCGAGGTAGCTGAAATTGCTTCCGGGCTGCTCCTCCACCCTGATCTCGCGGCGGCCCTGCAGAAAGCCGAAGAGCTCAGGCGGCAAATCGTTCTGCAGCAGGTCGATCTCACCCCGCAATAGCTTCATAACCCGCACGTTGGGGTCGCCCACCACCTCGAAGCCAACCCGCTGACGATCCGCCACCCGCTCGAGCTGCAACCGTCCCTGCTCCGGCCAGGCGACGAAGCGGAACGCCCCGGAGCCCACCGGCTGCCGGTGGAACGGATGTTCCGCCGCGATCAGCTCGGCGGGCAGGATGCCGATGGTGAGATAGGCGGGGAATAGGGGATCGGGCCGCCCCAGGATGAATTCGATCTGCTCGGGGCCCTTCGCCGACAGGTCGTTGATAAGCGCGAGGAGCGCGCGGTGGGGTGAACCGGTGGCCGGATCCAGGATCGAGCGGAAGGTCGCTACCACGTCCGCGGACGTCAAGCGGCGGCCGTTGCTGAACAGCCTCCCCTCCACCCCCAGGGTGAAGCGGTAGCGCAGGGGCCCCAGCCGCTCCCAGCTTGCCAGGCTGGGCACCGGGCGGCTCTCGCCGTCGAAATCCACCCGGCTGCGGTAGAGGAGTCGGTTAATGCGGTTGGAGGTGGCGTCGGTGGCGAAGCGGGGATCCAGATTCTGCGGTGGAGTCGCCAGTCCCATGCGCAACCCACTGAGATCCGCAGGGTTGCCGCAGGCACCCAGAAGCCCGAGGAGCACCAGGACCCAGCATTGGCCACCGCGCACTACCAGGTACGATAAGGCCTTTCGGCGAGGTAGCTGTTGAAGTAACGGGGATCCTCGGTGACCTCCTGACCGGCCCAGCTCGGCCGATCAAACGCCTCATCCTGCGCTCCGAGCTCTACCTCGGCCATCACCAGCCCCGCATTGTCCCCCGCGAACACATCCAGGTCCCAGGTATGGGAACCGGAGCGGACCTGGAAGCGGGTCTTGGCGATGCGCCCAGAGGCCCCCTCGAGGGCCAGCATCGCCTTGGCGTCCTCGGTCGGAATGGGGTATTCGAACTCACTGCGCTGACTGCCGTCCGATGGACCCTTGATGGTCAGGAAGGCTCGTGCGCCCTTGAGGCGGACGCGCACCGTCAAACCGCTCCCGGTGGTCAGGTAGCCCTGCTCGATGGGCGTTTCCGAGACCACGGAGGATTTCCATTCATCGCTCTTTACTAGGAATTTATGCTCGATTTCTAATGCCATTTCTCGCCTTTTTCTCCTTAGATTCGAATAGGGCCAGGGTCTCCACGTGGCCCGTGTGCGGGAACATGTCCATAACGCCGGCGGCCACCAGACGATAGCCGAGTTCCCCCACCAATCGGCCGCTGTCCCGCGCCAGGGTGGAAGGATAACAGGAGACATAGACCAAGCGCCGTACCCCAAGCCCCGGTAGCCGGGGGAGGATCTCCCAGGCGCCGCTGCGCGGGGGATCGAGCAGCGCCTTGTCGAAGCGCTCGCCGATCCAGGGCTCACCCTCGAGCGACTTGTACAGGTCGGCCACCTGAAAGTCGACATTGTTCAGTCCGTTGCGGGCCGCATTTCGGCGGGCGCGGTCGATGAGCCCCCTCTCCCCCTCCACCCCCGTCACCCAGGCACTGCGCTTTGCCAACGGCAGGGTGAAGTTCCCAAGACCACAGAAGAGATCGAGCACCCGCTCATCGCTCTGGGGGTCTAGGAGGCCAACCGCTCGGTCGACCATCAACCGATTGAGTTCGGTGTTGACCTGGGTGAAATCCATCGGCCCGAAGGCCAAATCCAGATCAAACCGCGGCAACCTGTAGCTGAGCTCGATTTCTTGGCCGGGAAGCGGGGTGACACTGTCGGGGCCAGCCGGCTGCAGGTAGATGTGGAAGCCCTGGGCCTGGCCAAAGTTCAGCAACCGCTGGCAGTCCTCCGCGCTCGGCGCGGCGAGAACGCGGAAAAGGAGCACGCAGGCCGCATCACCCATGCTGACCTCAATCTGCGGCACCTGATCACGGATACTCAGGGCGTCCACCAGGCGGCCGAGGTCCGCGATCCGCTCGCCCACCTGGGGGTGCAGGATCGGACAGCAGGAGAGATCGGCCACGAAGGAGGATCCTCGCTCGCGGAACCCCACCAGCACCTTGCCCTTCTTGGCCACGTACTTGACCCCGATCCGGGCCTTGCGGCGGTACCCCCAGACCGGCCCCAGGAGCGGGGGCAGGATCTCCCCCGGCCTGACCCCACCGATACGCTCCAGGGCATCGATCAGGACCTGCTGCTTAGCGCGGAGCTGGGCGGCAGAGTCGAGGTGCTGCAGACTGCAGCCCCCGCAGACCCCGAAGTGGGGGCAGCGGGGCTCCACCCGCTCGGCAGCGGGCTCAAGCACCTCTTCCACGACGCCCTCGTCGAAGCGTCGCTGGATGCGGGTGTAACGAAACCGCACCTTCTCGCCGGGCAGGGCTCCGTGAATGAATACGGCCTTGCCGTCGAGGTGGGCCACCCCCCTGCCGTCGTGGGACAGGGATTCCACCCGACCGGTGCAGGGTTCCGCCGGGAGCCGAGCGGCTCTTCCCATGGCCTAGCCCCTCCCGCCCGGCGCCGGCTCCGGGGCGCTCAGCGCTGTTGCCACCGGCCCTGCGCGTCCTGATACCACCAACCGGAGCTGGCCCTGCTGACCCAGGTCTCGGCGAATACCGTGCGCACCTGCCCGGCCCACTCGGGGTGACCATTGGCGCGGGCGATGGCCTGGTAGAGGCCGTTACGGTCCTGATTCTCGGCGTCGATCAGGGTTTGAACGCGCCCGCGCTCGGGCAAGGGCACGGCAGCGGGATCGCGCAGGGCAAGGAGTGCCTCGCGGGTGAAGCCGATGGCACCACTCTGATAGTAGGGCTGGAGCGCCGCGTTGCGGCTCTTCATGGAGGCCTGCAAGCGACGGATCTCCGGCGTGTCAACCGTGAAATCCGGTTCCGCGGCCTGGGCCGGCGAAATCAAGAGGTCGAGGGGGCTCCATGCCTGGCCGAGGGGACCCGGCGCGTCCGACCGCGGCAGCGGCTTGCGCGGATCCGGGGCTGGGGTGGCGCCGCGCAGCACCTCCTCGACAATCTCGTCGGCCGCCTTGCGCGCCTCAGCGGCGGGAAAATAGATGTTGATGGTCACACAGGCCGCAAGCAGGAGCAGGGCAAGCC
>JAEHCY010000316.1 GCA_016880695.1 Chromatiaceae bacterium
CATGAAGGCCCGGTGCACCCGCGCGTAGCGTTCTTCGTCGAGGTTGAGGGGGGTGTGGGTGACATGGAGGAAGCGGTCCGCGAATGCCCCCCAACTCAGGTAGTGCCCTGGCACCTGGAAGAAGATCTGGGCTCGCAGTTCCCATTCGCAACGCCCCACGGCGGCCTCGATCCGACTGAAGGCGGCCTCGCGCACCGCCTTTTGGTCGTGCACCAGGCGCAGGATGTCGTTGAAGGTTCCCCAATAGACGGGCTCGGAGAAGTAGGCAAACCCACCGGGCCTGAGCACCCGGCGGATCTCCGCGAGCGCCCGCTCCATGAGCGGAATCGGGACGTGGTGGAAGGACTTGAACAGGAAGACGAGGTCGTAGCGCTGGTCGGGATCGGCAATGGCTTCGGCACCGCCAAAGCGAAAACTGACGTTGGCGAGGTCCGCGATTCGCAGGTTCTTTTCGTGCTGGGTGCGATCCACCTCGGTGGCCAGGAGGTGCGCGGGGGCGAACCGCTCGGCCAGGAGACGGGTCATCCCGGCGGCGCCGCAGCCCAACTCCAGGACCTCTTTACCGTGCGGATCGACCAGCCGTTCGACCACCTCCGCCTCGGTGAGGACCTGGTAGGCCTGTTCGTCATGGATGCGCATGGGGTGGTCCAGGGCTTGGAGCGGCAGGGGTCCCAGAGTAACCATTGTAACCCGCTGATATTCAGACTGGGTCGCACGGCCGCCGGGTACCTTGGCAACGGCTCGGGCATCGCTGGGGTCGGATCCATCGAGTGAGGCGCTTTCGCCGGAAAAATCCCGTTTCCCAGAAGGATAAAGCTGGCACGCAGCAACCGACACCGACGGGGCGCACCGAGGAAGAGTCGGCACACCATCGGCGCGACTGACGTGCCGCGGGGCACTGGCTCCAACGGGTTGCAGTCGAGGCAAACTTGCGCTAAATAGTAAGGAGCCCGCGGCGTTACGGGACGATCGCAGAAAATCCGCATATAATTAAGCATGGATGCCTTTCGGTATCCGCGTATCTTTCCTTCAAGTTCTTCAATGGCGAGAAAGAGGAGGTTCGATATGAAAAAGGCTCTACTGACCCTCGGCGGTGCGGCACTGGCGGGCGGTCTTGCGCTCACGTCCCTGCCGGCTGGTGCCTGGTGGGGCAACTGGGGTGATGATGGTTGGGGTGGCCCCTGGTACGGTGGCCCCTGGTACGGTGGTGGTCCTTACGGCTGGGGTAACCCCTACGGCGGTTGGGGCTATCCCTACGGTGGCTGGGGTTACCCCTATGGCGGTTGGGGCTATCCCTACGGTGGTTGGGGTTACCCCTATGGTGGCGTCGGCTATCCTCTGTGGGGTGCCTACCCCTATGCAGTGGCTCCTGCCGTGGTGCAGCCGGCGGCTCCCGCCAAGTCGACCAGCTCAAGCAAGTAGCGGCTTCGGTGTTCCGGCACCGTCCGCCGAGGCGGTGCCGGGTACTTTGCGAGAGGCAACAGGGCCAGCATGCTGGCCCTGTTCGTTTGAGGGGCCGGCCATCGGTGGCCGATCAGAAGGGCAACGCCGCCGGATAGTCCCGAAACGGCCCCATGGGGTCGAACGGGGGAGGTTGCAGCAGGGGGTCGTCCGCCGGCCAGACCGCATCGGGGGCCTGCTGTGTCTGATAGCGCGCTGCACTCCGGCGCAACCGCTCGGTTTCCCCCGGTGGGGCCATCCAGGTCATCATGCCGATGAGTGTCTGCTGGGTCTCGGCGGCTTCAGTGAACCGGCCGGTAGCCGCGTAGGCGACTGCCAGGGCCTCGAGATAGGGCGGCAAGGGCTGTTGCAGGGCGAGCGCGGTCGCCCATTCGAGGGCCAAGGGGGGATTGCGCACCGCCGGGTCGGGGCTCAATGCCAGCAAGCGGAGCTTGGCGTAGGCGAGAGCCGGGTCCTGGGGGCGGGTCGCGATGCGATCATCGAGCTCCTTCGCCAGGGTCGCGTCGCTTGCGCCGGTCGACCGCAGGGCGAGCAGCCTGAGCAGCTGGGCGGGCGTGACGTCGCGATCGGCCGCAAGGGCGGCGCTGTAATGCTCCGCCGCCTCACCGAAGAGCCCCCGGCGGAACAGCAGATTCCCCAGAGCAAAGTGTGCCCCGGCGTGGCCGGGCTCCAGGCGCAGGGTCTCCCGATAGGCGGTGGCTGCCTCCTCGCTCTGGCCCGCCGCCTCCTGAAGCACCCCTAACAGATAGCGGGCGAGCGACAGGTCCGGCCGGCGGGAGAGTGCCGCCCGCAGCTCCCGCTCGGCACCCGCGGTCTCCCCGGCGAGGAACAGCGCCCTGGCGTAGCTGACCCGTGCCGCGTCGTTGTCGGGGTCGACGGCCAAGCCCTGGGCGAACCATTGGGTAGCGCTGAGATAGTCGCGGTCGTTGATCGCCTGCATGCCGCGGCTGAATAGGGGGATCGATCGCTTGACCGCGCCCTGCAGTTGGCTGATGAGGGGGTCTTCGGCGGTCGGTATGCGCTGCCGGAAGCGTCCCAGATGCTCCCGGGCCAGGTCGTCGCGCCCAAGGGCGCGGTAGGCCTGTGCGAGGGGGTAGTGGACCTCGGACGCCTGCGGATTGAGGCGCAACGCCTGTTCGAGCTGCTCCACGGCGGCCTCGAAACGGCGGTCGAGGGTGGCGATCTGGCCCAGATAGTACAAGGCGGCGGACTGCAGCCCAGGTTCCCGGGCCGCCTGCTCGAACAGGGTTCTGGCGCGGGTGATGTCGCCCTTCTCCAACCAAACCTCGCCAAACCGCAGTGCCAGCGGCGGGTAATCCGGGCGCAGCGACTGGGCGGCGAGAAAAGCCTGCAGCGCCTTTTCGGTTTGCCCCGCGCGCAGGGCGAGGTAGCCCCCGTAGTAGGGCCAGCGGAAATCCTCGGGCTGCAGTTGCCGGGCGTTCTCATAGCAGAGCTCGGCAGCCGCCTGTACCTCGTGGAGCTGATAGATGGCGCCGAGCTGGCCAAAGCTGTTGGCCAGGGCGGTGAGATCCGGGGCGGGTTGGGCGAGCCGGGTGGAGAGGGTATCGCGTGCCTCGCGGATGGCCTGTTGCACCAGGGGCTCCGCGCCGGAGGTGTCGGATTCAGGCACCGCGCGGATCCGTCCCTGCCAGCTCGCGGGGGGTTCCGCGAGGCTGTCGGCCCCAGCCCAGGCGGGAACAGTGGCGAGCGACAGACAAAGGACCAGGGCCGAACCCTTCGGTGGACTACGCCAGCCGCACAAAGCGCCTGCCCGAGTGCTCACGGGTTGCCGCCTTGGCGGATCTCCAGGGTGCGATCCACTGCCGTCGGCACCCGCTCCTCGATGCTCCCGTCGGGCCAGGTGACCCGGAGTTTCTCGACCTGAGCGGACTTTCCCAGGCCGAAGGTGACGGGGAGCTCGACTTGGGAGAGGTAGCTCCGGGTGGGCATGACCAGGCGCTCCTGGGTGTTGCCGCCGGCGGTGAGCTCGAGGCGCGCGCCGATGGCATCGGGGTTGGGTGGCCGGCCCACCAGCTTCACCCGTAGCCAGTGGTGCTCGCTCGAGTGGTCATTGCGGAGGAGGGCAGGCCGCCGGCCGTTCTGGGTGATGAGCAGGTCGAGGTCGCCGTCGCCGTCGATGTCCGCATAGGCGGAGCCTCGTCCCACCAACGGCTGGTTGAGGTCGCCGGGGTCCTGGACCAACAGGAAATGGCCGCGGCAGGTACCCCCGCAGTTCCAGAACAACTGCGCCGGTTGGGCATACTGCTGGCTCGGCTGTACCCGGTTGATCTCGTGCTCCAGGTGACCGTTGGCCTGCACCAGATCGAGCCGACCATCGAGGTCGTAGTCGAAGAACAGTTCGCCGAAGGTCAGCACGAGGCGCGAGGCCGGCCCGATGCCTTCGAGCACCGCCTCGTCGGCGAAGGGGGGGCGGCCCCCGGCGGTGACAAAGAGCGAGGTCATCTCATTGGCGAAGTTGCCGATGACCACCCCGAGCTCGGCGTCGTTGCGGTAGTAGGCGGCATCGATTCCCATGCCGCTGGTGGCCTTGCCATTGCGGTCGTAGGCGATGCCCTCGAAGGCCCCGACCTCCTCGAAAGTGCCGTCGCGGCGATTGTGGAACAGGAAGTTACGCACCGTGTCGTTGGCGACGATGAGGTCGATCCAACCGTCGCGATCATAGTCTACCGCAGCGATGCCGAGGCCCTTGCCCACGGGGAGCCCGGAGACGGGATCGGTGACCTCGATGCCTGCCTCGGCGGAGATGTCGCGAAAGCGTCCCTGACCTTCGTTGCGGTAGAGGCTGTTGTGGGTGCCGACGAAATTGGTCGGTGCCCCATAGGCCCGTCCGAGGCCGGTCAAGCGGAAATCGATCTCGAGGTCGATCTCCCGGGACCACTTCACGTAGTTGGCCACGAACAGATCGAGGTCGCCGTCGTGGTCGTAGTCGAGGAAGGCCGCGCTTGCGCTCCAGAGGTCGTCACGACCCGCGACCCCCGCCTCGGCGGTGACGTCACGGAAGCGCCCGCCGCCCTGGTTGCGGAACAGGCGATTCTCCCCCAGCGCGGTGAGGTAGAGATCGACCCAGCCATCGCCATCGTAGTCGCCAACGGCCACCCCCATGCCGAAGGTGCTCAGGTTGAGCCCGGCGTCGGCGGTCACATCGCGGAAGCGACCGCCGCCGTCGTTTTGGTAGAGGGCCTGGATCGGCGTGCCCGGCCCCTCGTGGCCCGGCCAGTAGCGGGAGTTGACCAGGAACAGGTCCTGATCGCCGTCGTTGTCGAAGTCGAAGAAGGCGGCCCCGCTGCCCATGGTCTCCGGCATCAGCCGCTCACCGTAGGCACCGTTGACGTGGACGAAATCGATCCCCGCGGCCGCGGTGATATCGCTGAAGCGGGTGCTGGGGGGGCCGCTCTGGGGGTCGGGAGCGGTCTGCGCGGGTCCGGTGAGGGGCTGCTCCTGCACCGGCACCGTGGCTTCATGGCGCTGCATGAAGAGAGCGATGGCGACGATCGCGACCCCCGCCACGGCAAGGCTTAGAACCGAGCGGCGAAAGGCGCGGCGAATCACCGCCTCACCGCGGGTCAGCTTCTGCTCTTGGCTAGGCTTGGTCATCGTTCCGCTACCTCGCTCAAGGCGCCGGCGATCGGGAGCTCGGGGGCGGGAGCCTGGGGTGCCGACGGTTTCAGATCGTAGAGGGCAATGGGTTGTGCCGCATGATCGGCCGCCGGGTTGTGCCGGCGGTGGGCGGTGACCGCGCGCTCGATGGCCTGATCGTCGGTGCGGTAGCGCTCATGCAGCGCGCGATGCCGATCGGCCCGCTCGCCCTCGCCCAGCTCGGCGTACACCAGGGCGAGGTTGAAGTGGGCCGGGGCATACTCGGGGTCGATGGCTAGGGCCCGATCGAGCCAGGACCGGGAGCGTTCCAGCAGGGCGACCCGGGAGTCCCGCTGCGCGGTCCCACGCGCCTGGCGGGCGCGCTCGAAGAGGGTACGGCCGAGCTCGGTGAGCAGGCGGAAATCCCGCGAGAAGTCGAAGCCCCGCTCACGGGCGGCCTGAAACTGAGTGTTCGCCAGGGCCTCGAGGGAGGCGATGGCAGGGTCGAGGTTGCCCAGCTCCCGATCCACCAGCGCGGAGTACCAGGTCAGGGTCCAGGGTGGGGCGGGGGGCTCAAAGCGGGCGGCGCGGCGCAGGGCCGCGGCGGCGTCCTCAAGGCGGCCCTCCTTGTAGTACACGCGGGCCAGGTTGAGGGGGCCGTCGCCCCGGCCCAGGGCTTCCACGCGGGCAAAGGCCTCCGCCGCCTGGCGCAGCTCGCCCTTGTGACTGCCCTGATCTCCTTCGCGCAGGAGCGCGATGCCGTAGTCGTTCCACCGCTCCCACTCGGGCAGTGCCGAGGGTTGTGGCCCCGGTTGGGCTGATCCCCCCGCCAGCGGGAAGCTCACACGGTCCTCCGCAATCGTGGTGATCGGCAGCGGGTTGCCGTCGAAGGCCGCCCCCTCGATGTGGCGGAGGAACTGGGCGTCGAACTTGCGGTACTGGAAACGCACCTCCACGGTGATCGGATCGCGGGTCTCGGCCGGGACCTCGAGCGCGAAGTGCGCCACTGCCGCGGCCCCGGGGGGAAGCTGGTGGTTGTAGAGGGCGACGAAGATGTCCTGGGCGTTGCGGCGGTCGATGCGGTTGCCGTGGCGGTCGAGCACATAGGCGTTGAGGAAATACGCCCAGGGGTCCACTTGCCCCTGTTCGTCGAGCCCGCCGGAGCGGGCGATCACCCGCTCGCCGCTGGTGACGGTGACCTCGAGCCAAAGCTCATTGGAGTCGGCGGTGCCCTGGGTCAGCTCGTGTCCAACCCTCAGGGTGCGCACCACCGTTTCAAGTAGGTAACGCCGGCCCGGCTCCAGCGCGGGCACCTCGGGTCGCAGGGGCGCGTGCAATCGGCCGTCGATGTGGCCGTCTTCCTTCAGGCCGAACAGATCGACCCGGGCGACACCCCGCAGCAGGTCGCGGCGTGGGGCGTTATCCGCCTCTGGGTGGCCGAGCATGACGGGCACGGCGGTGTTGGCGGCGGCGAAGCGGTGGTCATGCACGCTCGGGTGCCCGCTGCCGGCAAAATCCCGCGCCGCAGGGTCGTCCGAGGTTGCGGCCGCCATGTGACAGACGGCACAGCGAGGCACGGCTCGGGGCGGATAATAGAAGCTGTCCACCCGGTGGCCGGAGACCCCGCTCAAGAGAAAACTGTCGTAGTGGTCCTGGCCCCGGAGCCAGCGGTAGTGGTTGAGCTCGAAGGGCAGATGGACCTTGTGGCAGACCGAGCAGAGCTCCGCGCTGCGGTGCAGGGGTTTGAGGAGCGTTTGCTTGTGGAACGCCGGTTTGGCCTTGATCAACTGCTGATGGATCGCCTTGAGCAAGGCGTTGTCGCTCCGGGCGAAGGGATAACCGGGCGGGTCGATGAGTGTGTAGTCCCCGTTGCCCCGGGGACTGTTCACCTGGGTGATGGCGTGGCAGGTCACGCAGGTGATGCCCGCCTGGCCGCTGGGGTCGCGGTCGGGGTCGTAGGCGGCATCATCGAAGCGGCCCGAGAACAGGGGGGCGGGGTCGTGGCAGGCGGCGCACAGGCGGGCGGCGGCGAGATTGCCGTCGCGGGCGAGCAGCACCCGGCGGCTCTCCTCGACGCTGAAGCGGTAGGCCGGATTGTTGAAGGAGCTCAGCCGGTGCATGCTCTTGGCGTGCTGTCGGGCAATGTCCGGATGGCACTCGGCGCAGGCCTCATCGGTCATCAGGTGCTCCGCCGGGATGGGTTCGCCCCGGACGGTCTGGCTCAGGGCCGGTAGCAGGCTGCAGCTCAGCCCTCAGCTTGCCCAGGACACTGCCCGGCTGGGTCACACGCTGCATGATGCGGGAAGAGATCCCCATGGCAGCGAACAGGCTGTCGGCCCAGTTCCCGGTACGG
>JAEHCY010000317.1 GCA_016880695.1 Chromatiaceae bacterium
CGCCCAGACACTACGCGATCCCCTGCCGGCAGCCACGCTGCGAGCCGCGGTGTCGGAGTACAATCTCGCCACCAGCGTGGACCGGTATCGGGAGGTGCTGGGGATACCCCATCGCCCTCCGGTGCACTGAAATGCTGCTCTCCCCGCGCTACCGATTCTTGTTCGTGCACATCGCCAAGACCGGCGGCACCAGCGTACGTGCCGCCCTGCAGGGGCTGCGCTGGCGCGATCCCTGGTATTGGCCGATGTTCGTCTGCAGCCGCTTCAGTCACCTGAGTGGCCACCGCATCGGCACCAAGCTGCCACGGCACGCCAAGATCATCGCCGCCAAGGAGCTGTTGCCGAGGGAGTTCTTCGAGGGGCTGTTCAAGTTTGCCTTCGTCCGCAACCCCTGGGACCTGCAGGTGAGCTCATTTCACCACATCGGCCGGGAACGACCCCAGTACTTGGGGGGCCACACCGAGTTCGGGCCCTTCCTTCGCTGGAAGCTGGATCCCGAGCGTCCCTACCAGTACCACGTCGACACCTCCATTGAGCTGCAGAGCGACTACCTGGTCGATCTACACGGCGAAATCGTGGTGGATTTCATCGGCCGCTATGAGCGTTTGGAGGAGGACTTCGCTGAGGCTTGCCGCCGCATCGGCATCCGCCAGCCGCCCTTACCCCACAAACGGCAGGCCACCGATCGCGCGCGGGATTACCGCGCCTACTACACCGATGAGACGGCGGCGCGCGTCGCCAAACACTTCGCCCTCGACATCGAGCGGCTTGGATACACTTTCGACCCAGCCCCGGACGAACGAGGCTAGCACCCAGGAACAGCGTCAGCGCTTAAGGAGATAACGGGCACCGCAGTAGGGACAGAGCGCCTCACCGGTCTTCTCGATGGGCAAATACACCCGCGGGTGGAGGTTCCAGACCTCGTGGCCGGGCAGCGGGCAGCTTAGGGGGAGGTCATCGCGCAACACCTCGATCACGCGGGCGCCTGTCTCGTTGGATTTAGCGGCAGCTTCAGACATGTTTTATCCTCTCGGATTGGACTTCGGCCCGACGGGAGCCCGCGACCGATGGATCGGGCACGATCGGCCCCGCGCGACGAGCTCAGACGATGGTCAACCACTCCGGATGCTCCTCCCGGCGGCCGTGGACCTGATCGAAGAACAGGCCCTGCAGCCGCTCGGTGATGGGGCCCCGGGAACCGCAGCCGATGGGACGCCGATCCACCTCGCGGATCGGGGTCACCTCGGCTGCCGTTCCGGTGAAGAAGGCCTCGTCGGCAATGTAAACCTCATCGCGGGTGATGCGCTTCTCCACCACCCCGATACCCAGCTCTTCGGCGAGCGCAAACACGGTCTTTCGCGTGATGCCGTCGAGCGCCGAGGTGAGATCGGGGGTGTAGATGACGCCGTCGCGGACAATGAAGATGTTCTCGCCGCTACCCTCCATGACGTAGCCTTCTGCGTCCAGCAGCAACGCCTCGTCATAACCGCACTCTAGCGCCTCTTTGAGTGCCAGCATGGAATTCATGTAGTTGCCGTTGGCCTTGGCGCGGCACATGGTGATGTTGACGTGATGCCGGGTGAAGGACGACACCTTGACCCGGATGCCTTGCTGCATGTTCTCCTCGCCGAGATAGGCGCCCCACTCCCAGGCGGCGACCATGCAGTGCACCCGCAGATTGTCGGCCCGCAGCCCCATGCCCTCGGAACCGTAGAAAAACATCGGGCGGATGTAACCCGATTGCAGAGCGTTCTCCCGCACCGCCGCCCGCTGCGCCTCGTTAAGGATGGCCCGGTCGAACGGCGCCGGCATGCCTAGGATGTGGGCCGAGCGTAGCAGCCGATCGGTGTGATCCTGCAGACGGAAAATGGCGGTGCCCCGATCCGTCCGATAGGCCCGCACCCCCTCGAACACCCCCATTCCGTAGTGGAAGGTGTGGGTGAGCACGTGGATCTTGGCCTCACGCCAAGGCACCATCTCGCCGTCGAGCCAGATCAGACCATCACGGTCCGACATCGTTTTCATAGGTGCCTCCACTGCCTCGAGGAAACCGCGCAAGGGTCTCCGCCAGTACCGAATGAGGTTGTTCCGCCTAATCCTCCAACAATCGCTCCCACAACGCCCGGACCTGGGTGCGCTCGGCGACCAGCACGTCATCACCGATCAGGGTAGGGGCGTCGAGCAGAACACAGCGATGGTAGGCGGCACGCAGCGCCCGGTACGCATCGGCCAGCGCGGTGGCGGAAGCGCCCGGCAACAAATCGTGTCGCGCGAGGGTCTCGAGGAGCCGGATGTTGTCGGTCCACCTGACCAGATCCGGGTGCTCGGAGGCCCAGCGCAGCGTGAGGTATTGGACCATAAACTCGATATCGGCGATACCGCCCACCCCCTGCTTGAGGTCGAAGTGGCCCGGTCTGGACTTGTCGCTCTGTTCGCGCATTCGCCCACGCATCGAGCGTACCTCCCCGCGCAGCGTCGCTGCATCCCGCGGGCGCCTGAGGATCTCGCGGCGCACCACCTCGAATCGTCGGGCCATCTCGGGATCCCCCGCCACGGGGCGGGCCCGTACCAGGGCCTGATGCTCCCAGGTCCAGGCATCCTTGGCCTGGTATTCGGCGAAGGAGCTCAGGGAACGCACCAGGAGTCCCTTCGCCCCGTCGGGACGCAGGCGCATGTCCACCTGGTAGAGCACGCCCGCGGGCGTCTGCGCGGTGAGCATGTGGATCATGCGCTGGCCGAGGCGGTTGAAGAACAGATCCCAGGCCAGCGGATGGGGGCCGTCGGTCATGGCAGTCGCACGCTCGCCCGCGTGCAGAAACACCAGATCGAGGTCTGAGCGGTAGCCGAGTTCGATGCCGCCGAGCTTGCCGTACCCGATGACCACGAAACCCGGGCCATCGCCGATCCCGTGGACCGGTCGGCCATGACGGGCGCATAGATGCAACCAGGCGAGGTTGAGCACCCGATCCAGCGTCACTTCCGCGATGTCGGTCAGATAGTCGCTGAC
This sequence comes from Chromatiaceae bacterium, assembly GCA_016880695.1. Taxonomy (GTDB): domain Bacteria; phylum Pseudomonadota; class Gammaproteobacteria; order Chromatiales; family Chromatiaceae; genus JAEHCY01. The sequence continues at coordinate 3,008 of JAEHCY010000317.1, forward strand.
CACCATGAGCGGAATCGCCCCGGTGAGGTCCGCCGCCGCCACCCGCAGCATGTTGCTCTGGCTGAACTGACGCAACCGTTCCATCTGCTGCTCGAGGTCCTGCGCATCCACCCCGCCCAGCAGTGACTTGAGCTCAGCCTCGAGATCGGAGTGGCGCAAGGGCGTGTAGAGGCGCCGGGTATCGAGGAGCTCGTCGAGCAACAGAGGATGACGCTCGATCTGGGCGGACACCCAGGGACTGATGCCGACCAGCCGCACCAGTTGCCCGAGCGCACCGGAGTTCTCCAACAGCAACGCCAGATAAGCGGTACGCCGGACGATGGCCTCGAGGATTTTGAGCAGACGTGGCAGCACCGAGTCGGGGGCGGCGTAGGCAACCACCGCCTGCAACAGTCGCGGCATCAGCTCATCGAGGCGCTCGCGTCCCCGCACGCCCAGGCCGCGGCGCTCCACCGTCTGACGAAACTGGTGCAGATGTGCGAGCGCCTCGGCTGGGGCGCGGAAGCCCGCCTCGTCCAGTTGACCGAGCGCGTGCTCCCCGACCA
>JAEHCY010000318.1 GCA_016880695.1 Chromatiaceae bacterium
CAGATTTCGCGTAGGAACGCCTACAGATACCCCCTCAACTCCTCGGGGACCCCGGGGGGTCGCCGCGGCCGGAGACGGCCAGCTCCACGGGATCATCCCCCGGCTTGAGCCAGTATTGGACGAACACCTCGCCCTCGGCGGCGGTCAGGCCGCGGTAGGGGGCGAGGTGGTCGGCTCTGGCGTAGTGGAGCAGCAGCCGTTGGCCGCTGAGGGTGGCGGGGCGGTAGCGCTCGAGGTCCTCGATGGGGGCGGTGGCGCGGCCCCCGAGGCGCAGCTCGCCCGAGAGGTAGTGGGTGCGGCGGGGGTCGGGGCGCTCGATGAGCCACCCCAGCGAGCGGCCGCGCAGGTCCACCCGGTGGGAGACCACCCGCAGGGGCTCGCCGGTGATGAGCTCGGCGTGGGTGGGGTAGAGGTTGTGGCGCTCGGGGCTCTCGCCCACGGCGCGCAGCTCGCCGTCCCTGAGCACAATCAGCCCCCCGCGCCAGGGGCCCACCACCTGGCAGTCGCAGCGGATGGGCTCCAGGGTGAGGTTGTCGGTGGCCTCGAGCCGCAGGCGGTACCAGTGCTGGCCGGCATGCTTGAGGAAGCCCTCGCGGGCCATCTCGAAGTTGCCCAGGAGGTGTTGGAGTCCGGTGCGCAAGCCCAGGCCGCTGACCGGATAGAGCAGGAGCGAGAACAGCACCAGGGCGATCAGGAGCACCCTCTCGGCCTTGGAGCCCACCTCCATGCGGTGGCTGGGATTGCCGGGGAACACCACCCGCACCGGGGAGGGCCAGAGCAGATCCGCGCCGCGCAGGTTGAGCATGTCGATCCAGAGGTGGGACCAGTAGCCGCCAACGACCGCCCAGAAGTCGTTGGGGTGGGAGGGATAGAGGAAACTGGCCAGGGCCGCCACCAGGGCGAGGGCCGCAAAGGAGTGGGTGAGGGTGCGATGGCCGAAGGCGCGCTCCAGCCGGGTGGAGATGAAGAACAGCACCCGCCCGAGCCGGGCGGTGGGCAGGTCGATGTCGGGCAGGAGCGAGGCGGCGGCGGCCAGTCCCCAGCCGATCAGGTCGGGGGGGTACTCGAAGAGGGCGGCGCCCCCGAGGTAGAGGCTGGTGGCGAAGGCGATGTGGGTGCCGGCGATCACGCCGTGGCCCTACCGGCCCCTCGGGTCATGAAGAAGCGCACCGAGAGAAACAGCGCCGCCCCGAGACCCGCGAGCACGTACAGGGCGGTGTCGCCGAGGCCGATGGCGAGGTAGCGGGTGCCCACCACCAGGGCGCCGCCCACGATCATCACCGGGGTGAAGTCGGCGTAGCGGATGCCGGCCTGGTGCTTCATCTCGCGGATGCGGCGCTTGTCCACCACCCGTTCCTTGCTGGATTCGTCCATCATGTCGATGATGGCCTGGGGGTTGCCCCCGGCCTGCTTGACCACGTGGCCCACGTAGAGCTCGGGGGACTCGATGAGCATCCCCTGGCGGGCGATGGTGTCGCGCACCAGGATCTTGGAGGCCTCGGGGGCGAGGGCCGGGACCTCGATCACCTTCATCTTCCACCAGAGCTTGCGCAGGCCGCTCTTGCGGGCGCTGGCGCAGGTGACCACCTGGGCGTGCTCGAACACCGCCAGCCAGAACGCCTGCTGGGTGGGGGTGAGGCTGGTCATGTCGTCCACCGCGATCAGCACCCGCCCCTCGTAGGCGTAGA
>JAEHCY010000319.1 GCA_016880695.1 Chromatiaceae bacterium
CCCCAGGGTATCGAGCACATTCATGTTCAGGTTACCGCGGTGGCTGATGCGACCCTCGCTGACCATGTTGTGGGCCGCCAAGCGCCCGTGCTCCACCGCGGTGGGCTGGATCGCCTGGACATGGAAACCCGCGGTGGACAGGTCCTTGCCCTGGCAGACATCCCCCGCCGCGTACACCCCCTCGGCGTTCGTCTCCAGGTAGTCCCCCACCCGCACACCCTGATCCACCGCGATGCCCGACCCGGCAAGAAACCCCACGTTGGGGCGCACGCCGGTGGCGCGGATCACCAGATCGGCACTCAGGCGCTCACCGCCCGCGAGCAGCACACTGAGCGGTTCACCCGACTCGATGGCGGTCACGGCGGTGGATACCAGGACTCTGACCCCTTTCGACGCACACCACTGAGTCAGCATCCCCCCCGCGGTCTCGTTCATCATCCGCGGGACCATCCGGTTCTGTGGCTCCACCAGGGTCAAGCGGGCACCGCGCTCCACCAGCGCTTCGAGGACGATGCAGCCGATGAACCCCGCACCCATCAGCACCACCCGAGAACCCGGGGTGCAACGGCTCACGATCTGCCGGGCGTCGGCCAGGGTCCAGCAGGGCAGCACGCCAGGGCTGTCGATGCCCGGTACCGGCGGCTTGACCGGACTGGCCCCAGTGGCAAGCAGGAGCCGGTCGTAGCCGATCTCGCTCCCGTCGGACAGGCACAGACTCTTGCGCCTGCTGTCCACCGCCTGCACCCCGACCCGGTGCACCTCGATGCGCTGTCGCTGGTAGTGATTCTCGTCCTTGCGCAGGTAGGTCCCCGCTAAGGGCACCTTGTCGGTGAGAAAATAGGGAATCGCCATGCGCGAGTACGGCGGCTCCGGCTCGTCGCCGAGCAGGAGGATCGTCGCCTCGGGGTCTAGCTGGCGCAGGGTCTCGCAGGCGGTGACGCCCGCCGGCCCTGCCCCGATGATCACGTGCTGCATGCGGACCTCCAAGAGCGCGCGGGCACCGTCCGGGGCCCGCGCGTATGGGTTGGGCAAAGACCGCTACGACAGACCCAGACGCTCGCGGGTCTCGCGGATGGGCACGCCGTCGCTGCTCCAGCCCCGGAGCTGGTAATACTCGGGCAGCATCTCCTGGAGCGCACTGACCTTACCAGTGGCAGGTCCGGTCTTGGCCGCCTCCGTGAGCAGGCGCTTGGGCAGGGTGTCCTCGGCGCCGCTCACCCCCGCACGCAGGTTGAAATCCCGTTCCAGGTTCCAGATGCGCTCGCCGACCTCGGCCAAGCGGCCGGCCCCCCAGTCGCCCTCGCAGGCAGCGTCGATCTGGGGGGCGATGTCCTCCAGGGTCCAGGCGAAGGTGGTGAACAGGCACAGCCCACTGGAATCCACCGCGGCGGTGGCATCCTGAAAGGCCTTCACTAGCCCCGCCTTGCCCAGGGGCGAGAGTGGATCGGTCTTCACCGGGATGCCCAGGATCTCCGAGGCCACGGTGTAGCTGCGCAGGTGGCAGGCACCCCGGTTGGAGGTGGCATAGGTCAGCCCCATGCCCTGGATTCCGCGCGGGTCGTAAGCGGGGAACTCCTGGCCCTTCACCGTCATGGAGAGGTCCGGATGGCCGTACTTGGCGCAGAAGCGCTTGGAGCCAAGCCCCAGATCCCGCCCGAAGCCCTCGCCCTTGGCCACCAGCTCGGCGGCGCGCGCCAGGGCCTCGGCGGAGCCGAAGCGAAACTCCACTCCGCCGGTCAGCTCCTGGGTGAGCACCCCCATCTCGTAGAGCTCCATGGCTGCTGCCACGGTGGAGCCGAAGCTGATGGGGTCAAAACCGTCCTCGTTGCAGACGAAATTGGCGTAGGTCAGGGCGTCGAGATCACTCACCCCGGTATCGGCGCCGAGCGCCCAGGCCGCCTCGTACTCCAGCCCCCCGGAGTTGCCCCAATACTCCGGCTTGGTCTCCACCGTAAAGTGTCCCTTGTCGATGGTGGAGATCCGGCCGCAGGCAATGGTGCAGGCAAAGCAGCCGGCATTGGTGGTGAGGTTGGGCTTGCCGTCGCTGGGACGGGGCTCGTGCATCGCCTCGCCGGAGATCTTCGATGCCCCCTCGAACTGCACCTCGCGCACATTGCGCGTGGGCAGGGCGCCCACCTCGTTGATCACGTTCATCAGCACCTGGGTGCCGTAGGCCGGAAGTCCCTGACCGGTGACCGCGTTGTCCGCCAGCACCTTTTTCCCGGCGTTCACCGCCTGCATGAAGCGGCGCGGGTCCTTGATGTTCCCCACCCCGCGGGTGCCGCGCACCGCCACCGCCTTGAGGTGCTTGGACGCCATCACGGTGCCCACCCCCGAGCGCCCCGCGGCCCGATGCAGATCGTTGATCACGGCGGCATAAAGACAGCCCGCCTCCGCTGAACGCCCCACCGCGGCGACCCGCAGCAACGGGTCCTGGTGCCGCTTGTGCAACCACTCGTCGGTGTGCCACACCGAGGTGCCCCAGATCTCATCCGCGGGCAGGAGCTCCGCCCGATCGTCCTGGATCAGCAGATAGACCGGATCGGGGGAACGGCCCTCGAAGATGATCATATCCCAGCCGGCGTTCTTGAGCTCCGCGCCGAGAAAACCCCCGGAGTTGGAGCAGGCCACGCACCCGGTCAGCGGACTCTTGGTGATCACCGAATACCGACCCCCGGTGGAGGCCATGGTGCCGGTCAGTGGGCCGGTGGCCATGATCAGCTTGTTCTCCAGGCCCAGGGGATCGCACTTGGGATCGATCTCCTCGACCAGGTATTTGGTGGCGAGGCCGCGTTGGCCGAGGTAATCCCGAGCCCACTCCCGATTGAGGGCCTCGGAGCCGATGCGGCCATTGGTTAAATCGACGCGCAGGATATTGCCAGTCCAAGCCATTGTCTGTGCCCCCCGTTAAGCCGTTGCCGAAGCGCCCACCGAGGTCTTCTCGGCCCAGGCGCGCATCCGCTCGTAACCCGTCTGATCCGCGTCCACGTAGGTGATGGCGCCGGTGGGACAGGCCAAGGCGCAGGCGGGATCGCCGCCGCAGAGGTCGCACTTGATCACCTTGCCAGTGGTCTGGTTGTAGTTCACCGTGCCAAAGGGACAGGCGATGGTGCACACCTTGCAGCCCACGCAGCGGGCCTCGAGGATCTCCTTGGCGCCGGTGAGGCGATTCAGCGTGATGGCGTCCACCGGACAGGCGCGCATGCACCAGGCCTCGGCGCACTGCGTGCAGGTGTAGGGCACGAAGCGGCCCTCCTGGTGAAAGGTGAACACCCGGATGCGCGACTTGGCCGGATTGAACAGGGCTTCGTTCTCGTAGGAACAGGCCAGCTCGCACTGGAGGCACCCGGTACACTTCGCCGGGTTGATGTTCAGGGATCTCTGCATGGCTCCTCCTCTGTGGTGAACGCGTCGTGGTGATCGATCGCGCCGCGACCCGCGGCAAGGGCGCAGGGCCGGGGAGCGTGGATTTCTTATCGGTTTCTCGCTCAGAGCGGCCGAGCCCTGCCGCTCGGGGCACGGCTCGTGCGCTACTCCCCAAGGGTAGGCTATCTGGCCTTTGGATTGAAGGGTTGCGATGGTCCGATTGCTGTACCCCTTATCCGACGACCCTGAGAAGGGACAGCAAAGCCTGGCCGAAGCTCAGGCGATCTGCCCCCGCGATTGAAGGACGAGCGCACGAGCCCCTTCCCTCCGCGCGCCTCTCAGCGCCGCCCCCAGGCTCCGGGCAGGCAGGGTCTGGGAACAGAAACGGCGCTAACCCATGTGAGCAGAGCGAGATACCGGATGCCGTGCGTCGATCCCCCCGGGGTTCTGCCAAGCTCCGTTGGGGCGCTTGCTGGCTCGGGGGTACAGCGACTCACCAGCAGGGCGCGGCGAGCCCCCACATCAGGCCGAGGGCATCCTCGGGCGACGGCAGGGGAAAATCTCCCCAGGGTCCGCCGGCCTTGACCCGGATCACATACTCCGCCCACTGTAACGGCCGGGGCAGGTAGCCGAACTGGGCGGCCAGGACCCCAAGCTCACCGGCAAAAATGAGGTCACAAGGCGTGTCCGAACCCGGTCCAGCGGTGCAGAAATCGTGACGCATGCAGGCGGCATCGAAGGCATCCACCGGGGGCGGCATGGCGCCGGCGGGGGGATAGTCCGGCCCACACCAGTTGCCATAAACGGGCAGGCACTTGAAGGCGTGGGCGGCCGGCGCGGCGCCGGCGAGCAGAAGGATGAACAGGGCACGACGGACGCTCAGGTTCATGGGACTCGCTCCTCGATTCACAACTTAGGGTCAATGCCGGTCCGGTGACCGGCGGGTCGGAAAATGTTCCGAACCCCATCGGCATTTGGGGCTCGCCGCGGGCCGCAACACTCAGGTCTCGATCCGGAGCTCTACCTCATTCTCCCGCACCTCGGCGTAGACGCGGCTGCCCTGCGGGCACTCCCCCTTCACGATTCGCATGGCGAGGGGGTTCTCGAGTTGCCGCTCCACCTCCCGGCGTAGCGGCCGGGCGCCGAAGATGGGGTCGAAGCCATCGCGGGCCAGCGTGTCGAGCACCGCATCAGTCACCAGGAGCTCAATGTGCCGCTCAGCGAGGCGCCGCACCAGCTCGGCCACGAACAGGCTGGCGATGGCGCGGACCTGGTCCGGCTCCAGGTAGTGGAAGACGATGACATCATCAAGCCGGTTGAGAAACTCGGGCTTGAAGAAGCGCTTGACCTCATGCAGTACCAGGTCCTTGGCCTCCGCATAGCTC
>JAEHCY010000320.1 GCA_016880695.1 Chromatiaceae bacterium
GCCTACCTGCGCCTGCGCAGCCACTGGCGTCGCCCCACCCTGATCGGGCTCGGCTACGAGTGCCAGCGGGTGGCCGAGCTCCCCTCCGCGCCCTGGGACATCCCCCTCGACCTGGTGGTCACCGAGCGCCACACCTACCTTCGGCCCCGGCAGTCGACTGAGCGGTTGTGAAGAGACCCTCGCGATCGGTCCCGAGCCGTACCGCGGGAAGCGGTTGCTCCACCGAGCCGTTTGCCGGTGAATGCAACCTCCCCAAACCCTTCGTCTTACCCCTCACTGCCGGCAAACAGGCGATAGGCGGGGTTGTCCGTCTCTTCCCAGTAACGCAGGCCAAGGTCATCGAGGAGGGCGTAGAAGGCTCCCCGCTCGGCCTCGGGCACCTGAAGCCCGCACAGCACCCGACCATAGGCGGCGCCGTGGTTGCGGTAGTGGAACAGGCTGATGTTCCAGCGCCGCCCGAGCCCGGTGAGAAACCCGAGCAGCGCCCCGGGCCGCTCGGGGAACTCGATGCGCACCAGGGTCTCGTCGCGGATGCCCCGGGCATGGCCGCCCACCATGTAGCGGATGTGGAGCTTGGCGGTCTCGTTGTCGCTCATGTCGACCACGGCAAACCCCCGGCTACGAAGCTTGGCGATGAGCTCCTCGCGCTCGGCGTCCCCCTGGGTGAGCTCTACCCCGGCGAACACCTGCGCCCGGCTGGGGTCGGCGTAGCGGTAGTTGAACTCGGTGACCTGGCGGTGTCCGAGCGTGCGGCAAAAGCCGAGGAAGCTCCCCGGCCGCTCGGGAATCTGCACCGCCAGCAGGGCCTCGCGCCGCTCACCCAGCTCGGCGCGCTCCGCCACATGGCGCAGCCGGTCGAAATTGAGGTTGGCACCGCTGAGGATCGCGATCTGCGACTGGCCCGCCACCCGCGTGCGCTCCAGGTAGCGCTTGACCCCGGCAACCGCCAGCGCCCCCGCCGGCTCGGCGATCACCCGCAGGTCGTCGAACAGATCCTTGATTGCGGCACAGATCTCGTCGGTGCTGACCAACACCACCTCGTCCACCAGTTCCCGCGCCACCCGGAAGGTCTCCGCCCCGATCTGGCGCACCGCCACCCCGTCGGCAAACAGCCCCACCCGCTCCAGGGCGACGGGACGATCCGCGGCCAGGGCGGCGTGCAGGGTGGGGGCATCGTCGGGCTCCACACCGATCACCCGGGTCTCGGGCCTGACGTATTTCACGTAGGCGGCCACCCCCGCGATCAGCCCCCCACCGCCCACCGGGACAAAGATGGCGTGGGGCGGATCGGGGTGCTGACGCAGGATCTCCATGCCGATGGTGCCCTGTCCGGCGATGACCTCCGGGTCGTCGAAGGGGTGGATGAAGGTCAGCCCCTGCTCGCGGCCAAGCTCCAGGGCGTGGGCGTAGGCGTCGTCGTAGGAATCCCCATGGAGCAGGGTCTTCGCCCCCAGCCGGCGCACCGCCCGCACCTTGATCGCTGGGGTGGTCCGCGGCATCAGGATCAGGGCACCGATCCCCAGCCGCTGTGCCGCCAGCGCCACACCCTGGGCATGGTTGCCGGCGGAGGCGGTGATCACGCCGCGCTCGCGCTCCGCCGGCGGCAGGCCAAACATCTTGTTGTAGGCCCCCCGCAGCTTGAAGGAGAACACCGACTGCAGGTCCTCGCGCTTGGCCAGGACCGGGTTGCCGAGACGCTGCGACAGGCCCGTGAGCCGCTCCAGGGGCGTCTCCTGGGCAACATCGTAGACCCGGGCCTTGAGGATACGTTCGATGTAGCGGCTAGGCATGGCGGCGGGGAGCAACCGGAGCTTGCGCGCATTCTACTGCCGTTATCGGGGCGGTATCATAGCGGGGCCTAATGGGTCACGCGCGCACGGGAACGATACCCTCATGAATACCGACGAGCTGAAGCTGACCGCCGCCAAGGCGGCCCTCGATTACGTGAAAGACGGCGTTATCGGTGTGGGCACCGGCTCCACCGTCAACCATTTCATCGACCTCCTGGCGGGCGTCAAGCACAAGATCGACGGCGCCGTCTCCAGCTCCGAGGCCAGCACCCAGCGGCTCAAGGCCCGCGGCGTCCGGGTCATCGACCTGAACGCCGCCGGCGATCTCGATCTCTACGTGGACGGGGCCGACGAGTCCAACCACCAGCTCGAGCTGATCAAGGGCGGCGGTGGGGCGCTCACCCGCGAGAAGATCGTTGCGGCGGCCAGCCGCCGGTTCGTCTGCATCGCCGACGAGAGCAAGCTGGTGCGGGTGCTGGGCCGCTTTCCCCTGCCGGTGGAGGTGATCCCCATGGCCCGGA
>JAEHCY010000321.1 GCA_016880695.1 Chromatiaceae bacterium
CCGATCAGCGCGAGTACCTGCAGTCCATCGCCAGCTCGGCGCATCTCTTACGGGTGCTGATCGGGGACGTGCTCGATCTCTCCAAGATCGAGGCCCGCAAGCTCCACCTCGAGCAGGTACCCTTCTCCCCGCGCAGCGCGTTGCTCGGGGTTTGTTACGCGTTACAGGGTCAGGCCCTCGACAAGGGGCTCGAGCTCGTCTGCGAGATCGACCGGGCTGTACCCCTGGAGGTGAGAGGCGACGAGATGCGGGTGCGGCAGGTTCTGTTCAACCTGATCGGCAATGCGGTGAAGTTCACCGAGCAGGGACAGATCCTCGTGCGCTGCCGGGTGGCACAGGCCGATGTGGCGCTACCCCGGACGCACCTGCTCCTTGAGGTGGAGGACTCCGGGATCGGCATCGCACCCGAGGCCTTGCCCAGGGTCTTCGACAGCTTCTGGCAGGCGGATGATTCCACCACCCGGCGCTATGGTGGCAGTGGATTGGGGACCACCATCGCGCGGGACCTCGTGCGGCTGATGGGGGGCGCCATCGGCCTGGACAGCGAGGTGGGTCGCGGCAGCCGGTTCTGGGTGAAGCTGCCGCTGCTCGCCGAAGGGTTCACCGCGGCGCTGGCGGGGGTCTCCCCGGTACTGGAGGGTCGCCGGGCCCTGGTGTTCGAGACCAATGCGGCCAGTCGAGGCGTGATCCTGCGGACCTGCGGGGACCTCGGTATGCGCTGCCAGCCGATCGAGCACATCGGGGATCTCGGTCGCCTCGCCCAGGACGGCGATTCGCTGGATGTCATGATTCTCGCTGACTCACCCGCCGGAGAGGATCTTGCCGCCCTGCAGCGCTTGCTCGGTGGGGTGATAGGGAAGCCCGTACCCTTCCTGCTCCTCACCTATCCCGGTCGCGGCACGGCGCGGGGCCCCGATGCGCCCGCCTGCCTCAACAAGCCCTTCGCGCCCGAGGCAATGGCGGAGGCCCTCACCGGTGTCATCGGCGGCGAGCGGAAGTCTCGGACTGACACCCTGGGGGCGCCTGTTCCGGTGCACGTCCCGGAGCCGGGGCCGGCGCGGGGATTGGGCCGCATTCTGGTGGCCGAGGACAACCCCATCGCTGCCAAGGTGATCACCACCCTGCTGCAGCGCCAAGGCTACGACACCACCCTGGTGCTCGACGGCGAGGAGGCCCTGCGCAAGGCCGAGGAGGAGGTTTTCGATCTGGCCTTCGTGGATCTGCGAATGCCGAAGATCGACGGGTTGGATTTCGCTCGCCGACAGCGCCAGCGCGAGGCGGGGCTGGGGCATCTGCCGATCATAGCCTTGACGGCGAATGCCGCCGAGGATATCCGCCAGCAGTGCGTGGCGGCGGGCATGGACGATTTCCTCGCCAAGCCCGTGGACCCAGGCGATCTTTCGCGGACCCTGGCTCGCTACTTACCCCCGGCGGAGGCCGCGTCGGCGAAACCTTAGGCGGCCTCCTCTGCGGGGGTGGGCGCCGGGCGCGTTGCCCGCGTGCTTGCGGCCGCCGCCAGGCGCTTGTCGATCAGGTTCTTGAGCGCGATCAACAGGCCCAGTCCGATGAACGCACCGGGCGGCAGAATGGCGAGGAGGGCGCCAGGGAAATCGGGGTCGAGCTTGAGGGTGAGAGACTGCGCCCACTCCCCGAGGAGAAGGTGGGCCTGATCGAACAGGGTGCCCTGGCCGAAAAATTCGCGCATCCCGCCCAGGGTGGTGAGCACCAGCGTCGATCCCAGCCCGATGCTCAGACCATCGACCAGCGCGCGGTCGGGTCGGTTTCGTGACGCAAAGGCCTCGGCGCGCCCGATGATGGTGCAGTTGACCACGATCAGGGCGATGAATAATCCGAGCACCTTATAGAGCTCGTAAAACCAGGCCTGCATGGCTAGCTCGACGGCGGTGACGAACGAGGCGATCACCAGCACGAACACCGGCAGCCGCACCTCGGGTCGCACCAGGTTGCGGATCAGGGAGACCGTGACATTCGAGAGCACCAGCACGAGCGTGGTGGTGAGGCCCATCCCGAGTCCGTTGGTTGCGGAGGTGGTGGTGGCCAGCAGTGGGCACAGCCCCAGCAGGGCCACCAGGGCCTGGTTATTGCTCCACAGACCGTTGCGAACGATCTCGCCGTAGCCTTGGGTCGACATCAGGAGCCCCCCGCCTTTGCGGACACCGCTTCCGCTGCCGTCTGGTAGAGCCCATCCCCCTGTTGCTGGACGAACAGGAGTGTGTTTTTGACCGCTTGGACGATCGCTCGCGGCGTGATGGTGGCGCCCGTGAACTGGTCGAACACCCCGCCGTCGCGCTTCACCCGCCACAGCTCGATCGGTGGGTCTCCCAGTGACCTGCCGGTAAAGCTCTGTACCCAGTTGGATTTCTGCTCCTCAATGCGGTCGCCGAGCCCCGGGGTTTCATGGTGGCTGACCACCCGCACCCCCCCCAGGGAGCCGTCGGCCAGTACTGAGACCAGGAGCTTGATGGGCCCCGCATAACCGTTGGGAACCAGAGGGTCGAGGACCAGCGCTGCCGGTTGACCGTCGCGGCGCCCGCGGTACACCCGGGTGTGAGTGGCACCCAGGAGCTCGTAGTTGTGGACCTCAATGTGGTCGGCCGCGATGTCGTTATCCGTGCCCCCCTCGGGAACGATGGCCTCGAGCGTGCGCAGCAGGGCCTGGTGCTCGTTGGCGGCGATGCGCTCTGCGGTGAGGTCGTGGGTGATGGCCACCACGCCAACGCCGCACACCGCGAACCCCGCCAGCACCAGTGCCGCGACCAGGATCGGTCTGTTAGTCATCCGATCGCCTCCGGTGACCGAAAACCCTCGACTGGGTGTACTGGTCGATAGTAGGTGCGACAATGTTCATCAACAAGACCGCAAAGGCGACGGCATCGGGATAACCTCCCCAGGTGCGGATCACCAATACGAGCACCCCAATCGAAGCGCCGAAGATGAGCTGTCCCTTGCGGGTGGTCGTGGCGGTGACGGGGTCGGTGGCGATGAAAAAGGCACCCAAGATGGTCCCCCCGCTGAACAGATGGAAGGCGGGAAACGGGTGGGTTTGGGGATCCACCAACCAGAACAGACCTGCTACGACCAGCAGAGCCCCGATCATGGAGACGGGAATGTGCCAGGAGATCACCCGCCGCCATAGGAGATACAGTCCGCCAAGCAGGAACCAGTTTCCAACCCACTCCCAGCCGCGGCCGCCGAAATCCCCCCACAGAGGGCTTTGGCGGATCTCGCTGATCATCTGCTGCAGGTTGAGCTGGGTGCGCAGGGAATCGAGCGGCGTGGCCCGGGTGATCGCGTCCCATTCCAGGCCCGCGGGGGGGTGATGCAGGAAAATGACTTGCAGCATATCGCCCAGCCCCAGGGGGTGCTCGGCCAGCATGTAGGGGGGCAGCCAGGCGGTCATCGCCGTTGGATAGGAGATCAGCAGAAACACATAGGCCGCCATCGCCGGGTTGAAGGGGTTGTAGCCCAGGCCGCCGTAGAGCTGTTTGACCACGACGATGGCGAAGGCCATGCCCAGCAGGGTGAGCCACCAGGGTAGGGTGGGCGGGACGGCGATGGCAAACAGCAAAGCGGTGACCACCGCGCTGAGGTCCGAGAGGGTCGGGAGCACCGGCCGCCCGCGTAACTGGAGCACCAGCGCCTCGCAGAGGATCGCGCCGAGGGTGGCCAGCACCAGGTTAATCAGCAGTCCCCAGCCGAAATACCAGACCATGGCGATCACGCCCGGCACCAGGGCCAGGATTACCTCGCCCATGGCGCGCTGCACGCTGTGGGGCCGGGGGTCGTGGGGGGATGAGGGGGTGGGGAAGCGCATGGGTAAGGCTCAGGCCGAGGGCTGGTGGGGTGCCGGTGGCTCAACGGCGCCATCCACGCCCGCCGCATCGCGACTGGCCTGATCGGCCAGCGCCGCTTTCTTCGCGGCGGCACGCTGGAGGGCCGCCTCGATGGCCGCCTTCCTCGGGTCCGCGCCCCCTGACGCGGGCTTGTGGTCGAGCTCGTCGGTTGTCGTGCGCAGCTTGGCCTTGCGCTCTTCCTCCTGACGCGCGCGCCGTGCCTCGCGCGCCTCGTGACGCCTGCGGGCCAGATCGGCTTTGCGCTTGTCCCGTTCCAGGGCCCAGCTCTCGGTCTTGGCAAAGCGATAGTACTGCACCAGCGGGATATGGGAGGGGCAAACGTGGGCGCAGCAGCCGCACTCGATGCAATCGAACAGATGATAATCCCCAACCCGATCGAGGTCCCGTGCCCGGCTATACCAGTAGAGCTGCTGCGGCAGCAACCGGGCGGGGCAAACCTCGGCGCACTTGCCGCAGCGGATGCAGGGCAGCGCCGGTCCTGGGTCGGGGGACTCCGCCGCGGTCAGGACCAGGAGGCAATTGGCGGCCTTGGTGATGGGCACCGCATCGGTGTGTAGCCCGAAGCCCATCATGGGCCCGCCCAGGATTAGCTTGGAGACGTCAGGCCGATAGCCACCGCACAGGGCGATCAGCTCGGCCGCCGGGGTGCCGATGAGCACCTCGAGGTTCTGCGGCTCGGCGATGCCACCGCCGGTGACGGTGACGAAGCGGGAGATCAGAGGTTTGCCCTCCAGCACCGCGGCGGTCACCGCGGCGGCGGTGCCCACGTTGTGGCAGACCACACCGATCTGCGCGGGGAGCCCGCCGCTCGGCACCTCTTTTCCGGTCAGGATGCGGATGAGCTGCTTCTCGCCCCCGCTCGGGTAGAGGGTCGGGATGGCGACCACGCGGGTCCAGTCCCGCATGTCGCTCTCCGCCAGGGCGAGGCGCAGGGACTCGATGGCCTCCGGCTTGTTGTCCTCGATCCCGATCAGGCAGCGTTTGGCGCCGAGGATGTGCCCGATGATCCGGGCGCCCAGGAGGATTTCCCCGGCACGCTGGCGCATGAGCAGATCGTCGCAGGTGATATAGGGCTCGCACTCCGCGCCGTTGAGGATCAGGGTATCGATGGGGTAGCCGCGGCCCGGGTTGAGCTTCACGCTGGAGGGGAAGGCGGCGCCGCCGAGACCCACCACGCCCGCCCAGCGGATGCGCTCTCGCAACCGAAGCGGGTCGGCAGAGGCATAGTCTTCGATCGGCTCGGGCAGATCCGCCCAGGTATCCTCGCCATCGGTTTCGATGAGGATGCAGGGCGCGCTCAGTCCGGAGGGATGGGGCACCGGGAACGGGGCAATGGCGGCGACGACCCCGGAGCTTGGCGCATGCACCGGGGCGCTGACATAGCCCTGGGCCTGGGCGAGCATCTGCCCCTTGAGCACCCGCTCGCCCACCCGGACCAGCGGTTTCGCCAGGTTACCGATGTGCTGCTGCAGGGGGACGATCAGGCGCTCGGGCAGCGGTGCCGTGCGCAGCGGTCGCGCGGCCGACAAGGACTTGCGCTCGGGCAGGTGCAGTCCGCCGGGGAAATGCCAAAGGCGTGGGCGCGTGCCCGCGGGCTCGGGGTGTGTTTGGGTCATTCGGCGGGCCCGGCCTCAGGCGGTGGCCACAGCGGGTTGGGCGATATCCCGCGGCGTGCCATCGGGATAGGGCCAGCGCCAGTGCTCGAGGCCTTCGCTGACCGGGTCCATATGAATGCATTCGACCGGGCAGGGCTTAACGCAGAGCCCGCATCCGGTGCACTCGGCGGTGATGACCGTGTGCATGCTCTTGGCGGCACCGACAATGGCGTCTACCGGACAGGCCTGGAGGCAGAGGGTGCAGCCGATGCACTCCTGCTCGTCGATCCGCGCCACCTCCTTGGGCTTTTCTGCGCCCTCGGCGAGGGGCATCGGGTCGCGACCCAGCAGATCGGCGAGCGCGCTGACCACCGGCTCCCCTCCGGGGGCGCAACGGTTGATCTCCGCTTCACCCTTGGCCACCGCCTCGGCGTAGGGTCGGCAGCCGGGATAACCGCATTGGCCGCACTGAGTCTGGGGTAGGATCTGGTCGATCCGTTCAGCGATGGGGTTGCCCTCAACGCGAAAGCGCAGGGCTGCATACCCCAGCGCCAGGCCGAGGAGTGCGGCCAGCAGGGCCATGGTGCCGATTGCAACCCACATCGGTGCGCATCCCTCAAGCCGATACTAGACCGGCGAAGCCCATGAAGGCGAGCGACATGAGACCAGCGGTGATCAGCGCGATGGCATTGCCCCGAAACGGCTCCGGGACGTCGGCCACCGCCACCCGCTCGCGCACCGCGGCGAACAGTGTCAGGACCAGGGAAAAGCCCACGGCGGCCCCGAAGCCATACA
>JAEHCY010000322.1 GCA_016880695.1 Chromatiaceae bacterium
AGCGCGGCCATCACCGGCGAGAACCGCTACATCGCCACGAGCGTCAATGAGGCACTGGCGGGCAGCCTGCGGCTTGCCGAGGCCTCCAAGCGCGGGCAGGACAAGACCGGGGTTGCGGTCTGTGGGCACCTGTGCCAGGGACACTATGAACGCGCCCAGGCTATTGAGGGCCGTTATCGCCACCTCCTGACCGCGCCCCTTGAGCCTGCCCAGAGCCCCGATGTCCGCACCCACTGGCGTGAGGCAAGCGCCCTGTTTGCGGCCTATGTCGGGCGCAGCCGAGACTACGATCGGTTCCTCAAGGAGCGGGATTCCACCAGCGGCTATGCGGTGAGTCCTGAGGTGGCTGAAGCCCACGACGCGCTGCAGGGGTTGTTCAGCAAGGGCATGGACGACCGCTGGATGCTTACCGCGCAGAGCTTGCGGGATATCGCGCGGGACCCCGGTGTGGCAGTGAGCGCCCTGATCTCGATCATGCCGGATGTCATCAACCTTTCTTTCTCCATCACCATCAGCGCGTTGCTCGTGCTGAGCCGTCGCGGGGTGATGAACCGGCGAGTAGCCCGCGCGCCCCTGGCACCACCCGGGGCCCTGACGCGAGACGACCCCGCCATCGGAAATCTACCCCTGGTGGCCAGGGGGGCGGGCCCAGTCCTGGAGGAGGCGATCAGGCTGGAGCCTGAGCGCTCGTGAGAAACTGCCCCGCGGTCCCTTCAGGGGCAGAAAATCGGTACCTTTCGTCCTTCACCCCAGATCCCGCGGGGGGGCAGCAATTTCTTGTCGGCTTTGAGGTGGTCTGATCGGCTGGATCGCCTTCAGGTGCGAACAACTGAGGTGCGGTTCCACGTCGAAGCCTCAGGCGGCTTGGTGGGTAGCGAGTTGCTTGGGCAAGGAAAGTTGTAGGTTGTCTGCTCTGCTCCGAAACGCCGGGTGTGGGGGCCGCTGGGCTGGCGGTGGACGCGGATTACCGACCACGGCCTGCGCCGTGGCTGGGTAGACGCTGTGCGGTGGAGCTCAACGCGTTGCCGAACCCCGGGGTCCGGCGCTGATGAGGGCCGCCACGTCGAGCAGCACGCCGGGCAGGCCAATCCCGCGGGAGGCCGCCACGTATTTCGGGCGCCAGGTCGGCTGGAATCGCTCCTTGAAGGCGCGAACCTCGGCGAGGGTGGAGAAGTGCTCGCCATAGCGAAACAAAAGGGTGCCGACGCGTCGCCACAGGGGCGCGAGGGGATGGGACTCGAGGCCCGCCAGGGGGGCAAGCCCGAGATTGAGCTTCCGATAGCCCTCCGTGGCCCCCCAGATCAGCAGCTCGGCGAACAGGTAGTCGAGTATCCCCTCGGGGGCGTCGGGTCGACAGCGGACCAGGTCCGCGGCGAGTTCGGTGCGGTCGGCCCCGAGCCAGAGGTTGGCAAAGGCCACCGGCTCGCCGGACTGCCGCACCAGCGCGCAGGGGAAATGGCTGAGGTAGGCGGGCTCGCAATTCCCCTGGATGAAGCCCCTCTCCCGCCCGCGCCGCCCGGATAGCCAGGCCTCCGAAAGGCTTCGCAACTGGGGCATGAGCACCTTGACGTGGGAGGTCTCGGCCACCTCGAAGGTCGTCCGACTCCATTGCGCGCCGTGGCGGATGCGCGTGAGATCCCCCCAGGCGTGCTCGGCGAGCGCGCGACCTTCCAGCGAGACCAGGGCCTCCTCTCCGATCTTCATGGGTGCAAGCCCGAGGTCCAGGTAGAGGGGTAGATTCTGGGCGTCGACCTGGAAGAAGGCCACCCGTCCGCCGTGCCCGTCGCACAGCTCGTTGAATCGCCAGACCAGGTCGGCGCTATGCTCGGGCGGTCCCACCGGGTCACCGAGGGAGATCCAGCTGCGGCCCCGAATCTGGTACATCAGGAAGGCCCGCGCCCGGTCGTCGAACAACAGCCGCTTATCCCCGACCAGGGCAAGGTGTCCTCGTGTGTCGGCGCAGTCCGCGATCACCGCGAGGGCGCGTTGCAGGTCGTCGCTCCCCGGAAGCTCGGGCTCCGGCTTCGGGGGCCGCAGCAGGTGGGCCAGGGAAAACCCGCCCGCGGCGATGATCGAGACGAAGCTGGCGCGCAGGAAGCGCCCGGCGTCGCCGTCATAGGCGAATTGCCACCAGAGCGCGTTGTCGTAGGCCACGTGCTTGAAGGAGAACAGCCCGAGCCACAGCGTGCCGATGAGGGCGAAGATAACCGCCGCGGCCCAGGCCGCCGAGAAGCTCTGCTCGAGGAGTGAGCCATGATGATCGAAGGCGTCGCGCCCGAGCCACAGGGCGCCAAAGATCACGGTCAGCACCAGAGCCTCCTCGAAATCGAGGCCCTTGATAAGGCAGGCGAGAATCCCGATCGCCAGGAGCCAGACGCTCAGGCGGTAGGCCTCCTGTACCCGTTGGTAGAGCTCACGCGCCAGGATGAGCAGGCCGACGCCGGCGAGGTTGCCGAGCAGGTGGGCCACCTCGATGACACCCAAGGGCAGCAGTCCGCTCAGGGAATCGAGGCGGTTGGCGGAGGTGGAGGTGGCGCCCGAGGCGAGGAGCAGAAATCCAGCGAGAAACACCGCCACGCCCAGGATCTGGGGCGCCATGTGGGTGAGGGAATCGCCGGCGAGCGCCACGCCCCGGCGAATGGAGGCACGGTAGACGTGCATTTCGTGGGCCCCGGCCAGCGTCGCGGCCAGGGCCAGGGGCATCAGGTAGTAAACCAGGCGGTAGGCGAGGATCGCTCCCAGCAGCACGTCGCGCGGCGCATCGGGCATGGCCAGCAGCAGCACCGTTTCGAACACCCCGGCGCCGGCCGGCACGTGGCTCGCGATGCCGACCACGATCGCAATCACGAAGATGCTCAGGAAATAGGGATAGGAAACGCCGAGGTCGGCGGGCAGCAGCGTGTAGAGCACCGCGGCGGCACAGCACAGATCCAAGGCGGCGAGAACGAGCTGATGGATCGTGACCTCGGGTGCGGGCAGCGGCACCTGCCAGCCGCCGAGCTGGAGCGGTTCCCGCCGCACGACCCCCCAGCCCATGTAGATGCCGAGCACGATCAGGATGGCGATGCCCACCAGGCGCGCCTGGGCGTCGGAGATGCTGAGGAGTGCGGCGGCCTCGGCGGGTGCCGCCGCCAGGGCGACACCACCCACGAAGGTCACTCCGATGCCGAAGGTGAGGGTACAGAACATGACGATGACCGCCACCTCCGCCGCCGACAGCCCCGCGGCGGTGTACATCCGAAGCCGCACCACCCCGGCCGAAATCATCGCCAGCCCGACGTTGTGGCCGACGGCGACGGCGGTGAAGGAGATCATGGCCACCCGTGGGTAGGGCAGGCGGCGCCCGATATAGCGCAGGGCCAGGACGTCGTAGCCGGTGAGGGACAGGTAGCTGCCCAGGGTAAAGACCAGTGCAATCCCGATCTGACCACCCGACACCGCCCGAAAGTGCGCGAGCACGTCGCGCAGGTGCACATGGGCCAGCTCCCGATGCAGGACCCAGAGTGCAGCGAGGAACAGCACCAGGCTGGCCGCGGCGAAGACGAGGTGCCGTACGCCGTGCAGCCAGCGCAAGAACGGGTGCTTGGGAAGGGCTAGAGGGGCGGCGGATGCCGACCCGGCAGTTGCTTGTTTTTCCACCACCCTATCGAATCCTGCTCGGAACCACCGAGTCGAATCCCAAGACCCGCGAGGGTTCAGGGACTCACTGGCCGGCACCCGGCCAACGGCAGACGCTCGAGACTCACCCCGACGCGTCGAACCAGGGCGCTAACATTACTCGAAGCGGACGGCGGAGGCGATACCTCGATCCCGAGAACCGTCGCACAATCGACTCGGACTTGACGACGATCAAGGTCTGCAGGGGGTGTCGCTGGGGCGCTGGGCTCAACGCCCGTCCCGGCAATGGGGTGGTCGCAGGCGGGATCGGTCAGGGTGACGGAGGTTGCGGTGCCGCGCGCATGCGCCCAAAGCGTTCGAGCGCCTGCTCCCGGCTGACCTTGAGGTCGACGATCGGCCGCGGATAGGTTTCCCCAAGGCGGATGTCGGCGGCCTCCAAGAGGTGCGCTGGCGCCTCCCAGGGGCGGTGAATGAACTGCCTGACCAAACCGCCGAGCTCTGGCACATAGGTTTTCACGTAAGCACCCTCCGGGTCGAAGCGCTCGCCCTGCAGAACCGGATTGAACACCCGGAAGTAGGGTGCGGCGTCCGCCCCACAGCCCGCGGTCCATTGCCAGCCGAGGCTGTTGCTCGCGAGGTCGGCGTCCACCAGGGTGTCCCAGAACCAGCGGGCCCCCGCCTGCCAGGGAATCAGCAGGTTCTTGGTCAAGAATGATCCAACGATCATGCGCACCCGGTTGTGCATCCATCCGGTTGACCAGAGCTGGCGCATCCCGGCGTCGACCAGGGGAATCCCGGTTCGCCCCTGCTGCCAGGCGCGGAGCGCCGGCTGGTAATCGGCCGCCCAGGGAAAGGCCGCGAAACGCCGGTCGAGGGGATGCTCGGCGGTCTGGGGGAAGTGATAAAGCAGGTGGTAGGCGAATTCTCGCCAGCCAAGCTCAGCGGCGAACCTCGCCGCTGATCCCTGGCCCACCGCCTCGGGGATGATACCGGTCAGCTGGAGCAGGGCACGCAGGAGCTGCCGCGGGCCGATCTCGCCGAAGTGCAGGTGGGGGGAGAGTCTGGATGTGACCGCATCCGCCGGTCGGTCACGACCCAGTGCGTAGCCCAGCAGATGCTCACCGAGAAACGCCGTGGCGGCCTTCCAGGCACCCGGCTCTCCGGGTTGCCAGAGGTGGTAGAACTGCCGGTCCCAGGGGACCTTGGGAAGCAGGTCGAGGGCTTCGATCGAGAGGGAAGCCACGCCCGCCGGGGGCGGGGGCAGGGCGGTCGGTGTTGGGAAGAGGTCCTGATCGACCCCCCGGCGCAGGGCGGCCCGCCAGAACGGGGTGAATACCCGAAACGGCGTGCCGTCGGACTTCAACAAGGACCAGGGCTCATGCAGCAGGGCGCTGTTGGTGGTCGCCACGCGGATTCCCCGCACCCGCAGATCCGCTTTTAGGGCGCGGTCGCGGGTGATCGCCCAGGGCTCGTAGCAGCGATTCCACAGCACCCGGTTGGCCCCGCTCTCGCCGATCAGCTCGGCGAGGACAGCGGCGGCGGTTTCCCCACGACGGATGCAGAGTCCACTCCCCAGCGCCCGGAGATCCCGGTCGAGGGCGGTGAGGCTGTGATGCAGCCACCAGCGGCTAGCCGACCCCGGCGCCCATTCGGCGGCCTCGCTCGGGGTGTGGAGGTACACCGGAAGCAATCGCTCAGAGGCAAGGCCGGCGGCCAGGGCCGGGTTGTCGGCGAGCCGAAGATCTTGTCGCAACCAGACCAGGGTGGTTTGCTGGGGGGGCACGGCGACTCCTGCAAGCAGTGCTTGCCAATAATTTCAGCGTTAAGGATATTGGCGATTGCCGCGGTCGCCCA
>JAEHCY010000323.1 GCA_016880695.1 Chromatiaceae bacterium
ACGCGGAGCTGGCCCGGGTACGCGAGGAGTACCAGCGCCTGGGCCGGGAGGCCGAGCGCGAGCGTAGCGGGGCGGCCGCCGAGGGTCTGGGCGGCCTGGCCAAGCGCCTGGCCCCTCTGTTCCAGCGAGGAGGACCGCGCCCTGGAGCTACTCGATGAGCTGCTGCGCCAGAAGGCGATGTGGAAGCGGCCGCGCAAGCTGTTCGTCTGGTCCATCTCCCGGGGCTTCGTGGACCTGGAAGGCCGCCCCGCCGCCCCGAGCAGGCCCTCGGCTTCGTGGCTGGCTATACCGAGGGGGCGCTGTTCCTGTTCAAGGACTTCCATCCCTATCTCAAGGACAACGCCCCGGATGCGGCCCTGCTGATCCGCCAGCTCCGCGATCTGGTGCCGGAGATCAAGGGCTTGCCGCGCACCCTGCTGTGGCTCTCCCCGCTGCTGGCCATTCCCCCGGAGCTGCAAAAGGATGTGACCCTGGTGGACCTGCCCCTGCCGGCGGAGGCGGAGTACCGCGAGGTCCTCGATCGACTGGTCGAGCAGGTGCGCGCCAACCCCACGGTGACCCTGACCCTGGACGAGGACGCCACCGATGCCATCGTCAAGGCCTGCCAGGGCCTGACCCGCTCGGAGGCGGAGAATGCGCTGGCCAAGGCCATCGTCAGCCAGCAGGGTCTGACCGGGCGGGAGGTGCGCGCCATCCTGGAGGAGAAGGAACAGATCATCCGCAAGTCCGGCATCCTGGAGTACACCGCGGCGGTGGAGGACTTTGGCGGGATCGGGGGGCTGGGCAACCTCAAGACCTGGCTGCGGCGGCGCAACGAGGGCTTCTCCCAGAAGGCGCGCGACTTTGGCCTGCCCAACCCGCGGGGGGTGATGCTGGTGGGGGTACCCGGTTGCGGCAAGAGCCTGTGCGCCAAGGCGGTGGCGGCGGAGTGGCAGAAGCCGTTGCTCAAGTTCGACCTGGGCCGGGTCTTCGCCGGGCTGGTGGGGGAGTCCGAGGAGCGGATGCGCAAAGCCCTGTCGGTGGCCGAGGGGGTGGCCCCCTGCGTGCTCTGGATCGACGAGTTGGAGAAGGGGTTGGCCGGGGTCGGCGGCAGCGGCGACAGCGGGGTGACCACCCGGGTCTTCGGCACCCTGCTGACCTGGATGGAGGAGAAGACCCAGCCGGTGTTCGTGGTGGCCACGGCCAACGACATCTCGATGTTGCCCCCGGAGCTGCTGCGCAAGGGCCGCCTGGACGAGATCTTCTTCGTGGACCTGCCCACGCCGCGTAACCGCGCCGAGATCCTGATGATCCATCTGGGACGGCGCAAGCGCGTACCCACCGACTACGACATCGCCGGGGTGGTGCGCGCCACCGACGGGTTCAGCGGGGCCGAGCTGGAGGAGCTGGTGATCAACGCCCTCTACGAGGCCTACGCGGCACCGGAGCGGGAGCTCAAGACCGAGCACCTGTTGCAATCCGCCCGGGAGATCATCCCGCTCTCGCGCTCCCGCGCCCGGGAGATCGCGACCCTGCGCCAATGGTCGGAGACCCACTGCCGCCAGGCGGCGATAGCCGAGGCCGAGGAACCAGAGGCCCACACCGATACGGTTGCCGGGCGCGCAGGGTGGACTTGTAGCCGGCGGGTGCCCCGCCTTGGTGAGGTGGCTGGCGACCGGAAGATGCGTCGCCTCGACGGCCCTATCCCGGCTGGTGTTTCCGGTCACCAGGGCTATGCGACGGCAATGTGCCCGCACAGCGCCGCGTGGTCTGGGATTCCCGCCTCCGCTATACTGAGGGCGCGCCAGGGGGTGCGGTTTCCGCGGTGGCGGGGCC
>JAEHCY010000324.1 GCA_016880695.1 Chromatiaceae bacterium
GACCGAGCAGTTGAGCGCGGTGATCGACGATTGGCGCCACCCCTCCTATGTCACCCATACGATGGGTTAGAGCCAGCTGAAGTATGCACATAATCAGGAACGCAGAAGTAAGTATCCCCCGGCAAAGCCGGGGGATACTTACTGGTTATCGTATTCTCAGGTTCGAAGCTCGGCGTTGCGGTTGGTCAGCTCCAGCCCTCGCGCCGACTGGGTTTTACCTACGGGCTTCGATGAGCCCCCGGGGGCGGCATCGGGGTTAGGCGGTTGCTTTGCCGTTGGAACTGTTGTTGAGATGCGCCCATGGATCTCTTGATACTGTTCGCGATGATCCTGGTCAACGGCGTCTTCGCCATGTCGGAGATGGCCCTGGTGTCCTCCAAGAGGATTCGATTGCAGCAACTGGCGGAAACGGGCAACAAGGGGGCCAAGGTCGCCCAGGGGCTTACCGCTAACCCCAGTCACTTTCTCTCAACCATTCAGGTCGGTATCACCTCGATTGGCATCCTGAGCGGTGCCTACGGCGAGGCGGCGCTGGTGACCCAGCTCGCGCCCGCGCTCTCTGGGGCACCGCTGATCGGGCACCTCGCCCACGAGCTGGCGATGGGGGTGGTGGTGGTCGCGATCACCTTTCTGTCGCTGATCTTCGGTGAGCTGGTGCCCAAGCACCTGGCGTTGCTCCACCCGGAGACCATCGCGGCGGCGATGGCACGGCCCCTGAGCTGGCTGGCGCGGGTCTCCGCACCCTTCGTGCGCTTGCTCAGCGGCACCACCGAGGCCGTGCTGCGGTTGCTCGGGGTGCAGGAGAGGCGCGAACCCCCGGTGACCGAGGAAGAGATCCAGGGGCTGATGGCGGAAGGGACGGAGGCGGGGGGTGTTCGAGGAGCACGAAAAGGCCTTCGTATCGCGCGCCTTTCGGTTGGACGATCGCAAGGTACCCGCGATCATGACCCCGAGCGTGGACATTGCGTTTGTCGATCTCGAGGATGTGCTGGAAATCAACCTCCATCGCGTCGCCGAGAGCCACCACAGCCGAATGCCGGTATGCAGAGGTGGTCTCGGCAATGTCATCGGCATCCTCAACGCGCGTACCCTGCTGGAGCAATTGCTCAAACGCGCGCCTCTGGACCTCGAGTCGATGGCTAAACCCGCGACCTATGTCCCCTCGACAGTCGCCTTGATCGACCTCCTGGAGCACTTCAAGCGGACGCGGAGCGAAATCGCGCTGGTGGTGAATGAGTTCGGCGAGACCGATGGCCTGGTGACGCTCGGCGACGTACTGGAGGCCATCGTCGGTGACCTGCCGGCGGTGGACGGAGACGAAACCGAGGACGTGGTGCGCCGGGAGGATGGGTCCTGGCTGATCGACGGGTCCGTGGGGTTAGACCGGTTGCGCCTGGTCCTCGGCAGCGACGTCCATTTCCCCGAGGAGGAATCGGGCGGCTATCACACCGTCGGGGGTCTGATCCTGACCGTGCTTGGGCGCATCCCGAGTGTCTCGGAACATTTCACCTGGGAGGGTTACCGGTTTGAGGTGGTCGACATGGATCGCCAGAGAGTCGACCGCGTGCTGGTGAGCCGGGAGCAAGGCGATCGGCTCGCGATCCCCTATCGAGAGGATAGTTCAGCCTGAGAGGGTGGGGTTGGGAGTCAGAGTGGCCTGGCTCGACAAGGGACTGATTGAGCCCTGAGGCTTGGTTGGGCAGACAGCGGGTGAGACGAAGTACCCGCGGGCGCCGACTGCCGGCTGATTTCATCTCGTTTGCCTTGCGGGGCCATGATTCATCGTGCTTCCGCTTCCGGTCGATCAGGGTCCGGTGCCTCTTCCTGAAGGTCCAACCGTTTGACAATGACCTTTTCAATCTTGGTGCCGGTCACCTCCGCCACGGTTAGCCGCACGTTGGAAATCACCAACTCCTCGTCAACTCGCGGCAGGCGTTTCAACTCGTAGAGGATCAAGCCAGCTAGGGTTTCATAAGTTGGGTTTTCCGGTAATTGGAGATTTAGCTCGGCGTTGACTTCTTCGACGCTCAAATTGGCATCCACCACCGCCGTCTGTTCGTCGAGTTGGCTCACCACAGGTTCGCTCTCCGCGGTCTCGTCGCGCAAGCGGCCGACGATCTTTTCTAGTA
>JAEHCY010000325.1 GCA_016880695.1 Chromatiaceae bacterium
AGCCTCGCCGCCGCCTGGCTGCTGGCGCCCTATACCCTCGGCGCCTGGATCAACTCCAGACTCTGGACCCACCGCCACCCGGCACCGGATCACCTCGCCGACGGCGTCTGGCTGGGCCGCCTGCCGGATGCCGCCGCCATGCGGGCTGGCGGCTTCCGGGGGCTCCTCGACCTCACCGCGGAGCTTCCGGCCCCCCGCGGCGAATGGGCCTACACCGGGTTGCCCTGGCTGGACCTGGTGCCACCGACAACCGCAGAGCTACAGGAAGCCGCTGCCCGCATCGAGCAGATGCACCGCGATGGGCCTTTGCTGGTGTGCTGCGCCCTGGGCTATTCCCGCAGCGCCAGCGCGGCAGCCGCCTGGCTGCTCGGCAGCGGCCGCGCCGCCTCGGGCGAAGAGGCCCTGGGCCTGGTGCAGCGGGCCCGGCCCCGGGTCGTGCTGGGCCCGAGCCATCGCCAGGCCTTGGCCGATCTCGCCCCGCTTGCGGAGCCCATCGGTGGCGCCTGAGCAACGGGACGCCGCGGCATTGGCGGCCCTCACCGCCGCCCTGCTCGCCCAGGGACGTCCCCTCGACCTGGTCAGCCTCGCCCTGCTTGTGCTCGGCCTGGCCACGCTGCTGCTGGCGGTTGTCGACCCCGGCACGCAGGCGCTCCTCGCCATCAGCCTCGCCGCCGCCCTGGCGCAGCACTACCACGCCTTCCGCTGCGCCCTGGACCAGGCGGTCTTCAGCCACTGGGCCACCGGCTGGAGCGGCCAGCCGGTGGCCGATCCCCAGGCCGATCTGGACGCCTTCGACCAAGCGCTCTCGGCGGTTGGGCAGAGGACCACCGAGGGGCCACCGCGCCCCCTGCCCGAGCGGGTGCGCGGCGCTCTGCGACTGCTGCGTCGCCAGACGCTGGCCCTTGGGGTGCAGTTCGCGGCGATCGTCGCCGCCATCCTCTGGCGCCTGATCGGCGCCGCTTAGCGCAAGGGAGATCGGATGCCCGTCGATAGACTCATCGCCTCACTGCTGTGCGATTTCGCCAAGCTGCTCACCGGCGTTCGCGGGATCTGGCGTGGCAGCGAGCCCGACGTCCGCCCGCGGGTCTATTTCGCCAACCATCGCAGTCACGTGGATTTCGTGCTGATCTGGGCCTCGCTGCCCCATCACCTACGGGCCGTCACCCGGCCGGTGGCGGCAGCCGACTACTGGCTGACCTCATCCCTCAAGCGCTACCTCATCGAACGGGTTTTCCGCGGCGTAACCATCGACCGGAACCCGCGACGGGACCATCCCAACCCGGTGAAGCAGATGGGCGAGGCCCTGGCCGCGGGGGAGTCGCTAATCGTCTTCCCTGAGGGAACCCGCAATCCGGACGAGGGGCTGCTGCCCTTCAAGGGCGGCATCCATCACCTCTACAGGGCCTACCCGGAGATCGAGCTCATCCCGGTATGGATCGAGAATCTGGGTCGGGTGATGCCCAAGGGCAGCCTGATCCCGGTGCCCTTGCTGTGCTCCCTGACCTTCGGCCCGCCCCTCCCGCGGCTGGAGGGTGAAACGCGGGCGGAGTTCCTGGCCCGGGCACGCAGCGCGTTGCTCGCCCTCGCCCCACCCCCGGACTGACCCCCATGAGCCTCAACGACACCCTCATCGCCGTGTTTAGCGGCATCTTCGGAGTGCTGGCGGTGGCCAGCATCATCGGCGCCGTGCTCAAGCACCGGCTCTCCCCCGCCGCGCCCCATGGCGTAATCGACAATCTCAACGCCCGGATCAAGGCCTGGTGGGCGATGATCCTGCTCATCGGGGCGGCGATCTGGGCCGGCAAGGTGGGTGTGATCACCCTGTTCGCCCTGATTTCGCTGCAGTGCCTGCGGGAGTTTGTCTCACTCACCCACACCCGCCGTGGCGACCACCGGGCGCTGGTGTGGAGCTTTTTCTTCTTTCTGCCGCTGCAGTACTACCTGATCGCCATCGACTGGTACGGCCTGTTCACCATCCTGATCCCGGTCTACGCCTTTCTCCTGCTGCCCATTTCCGAATCCCTCGGCGCCGATACCACCCGCTTCCTGGAACGGGCGGCCAAGGTGCAGTGGGGACTGATGATCTGCGTCTACTGCCTCTCCCACGTGCCGGCCCTGCTCACGCTGGACATCCCCGGCTTCGAGGGGCGAGGCGTGCTGCTGGTCGTGTTTCTGGTGCTCACGGTGCAGGCGAGCGACGTGTTCCAGTACCTGTGGGGCAAGCTGTTCGGGCGACACAAGGTCTCGCCCGCCATCTCGCCCTCCAAGACCCTGGAGGGGTTGGCGGGAGGTGTGCTCACGGCCACCGCGGTGGGCGCCGCGCTCTGGTGGATCACCCCGTTCTCCCCGCTTCAGGCCGGGCTGGTCGCGCTGGTGATCAACGTGCTCGGGTTCTTTGGCGGCTTCGTCCTGTCCGCGATTAAGCGCGACCGCGGCGTGAAGGACTGGGGCTCGATGATCGAGGGCCATGGCGGCATGCTCGACCGGGTGGACTCCATCAGCTTCTCGGCCCCCATCTTTTTCCACATCGTGCGCTACTGGTGGGTGGTCTGAGCCTGCGGCCCTTCTCCCTCCCGACGCAAACCAGCGGCTCAAGGGTGCCGCACGGATGCCTTTACTCTGGCCCCGCCCAATCCCCTCCCCCCAGCACCCTGAGCCTTGCGCTGCGCGCCCTGAGCGTAGTCGGCACATTAGTCGAAATACCGTAGGTTCCGCTGAGCTTGCGAAGGCCAACCCTGCTTCCCTGCGGGCGCATCCGCACACCCATTATCCGGCGCACAGACGCGCCCCTTGTAGAGGTGGCGATCAAACCCCGCAGTAAAAGCGAATAAATCCGACACTCCGCTATC
>JAEHCY010000326.1 GCA_016880695.1 Chromatiaceae bacterium
GAGATCACTCGGCTTAAGGGTGAAATGGCGCTTGCCTGAGTGGAGCGTCAGGCTCGCTCCCACAGGCACCACCGCGATGACCGCGAGGAACTCCTCGCGGGTAACGAGGCGCTTAGGCGGGATCTGCATGATCTTGTGGCCCTTACCGCGACCAAGCTCCGGCAACTGCGCCACCGGGAACACCAGCAGGTGACCGGTGTTGGAGATGGCCACCAGACGATCCCCTTGCATCTGCTTGACCGCCACCGGCGGCATCACGCGCGACCCCGGCGGCAACGTGAGCACCAGCTTTCCCGCCTTGTTACGGCTGAGGAGCTCCTTGAACGCCGTCACGAACCCGTACCCCGCATCCGAGGCCAGCACATAACGCTGCTCCGCCTCGGCGCCGAGCACGGCCACGAAACTGGCCCCCGCCGGCGGAGTGAACCGCCCGGTCAGAGGCTCCCCCTGCCCTCGGGCCGAGGGCAGGGTGTGGGTGGTCGCCGAGTAACTGCGCCCGGTGGAGTCCAGGAATACCGAGGGCTGACTGCTACGAAGGTAAGCGGTGGCAAGATGCCGATCGCCTGCCTTGTAGCTCAAACCATTGGGATCGATCTCGTGACCCTTGGCCAGGCGCACCCAGCCCTTTTCCGACAACACCACCGAGACCGGCTCGTTGGGGGTGACGTCCGTCTCGGACAGGGCTACGGGGGCACTGCGCTCCACCAGCGGTGAACGGCGGGCATCGCCGTAGCGCTCGGCATCCGCCTCGATTTCCTTGCGGATCAAAGTCTTGAGGCGCCGCTCCGAGCCCAGGGTCTGCTCCAACCACTCCCGCTCCTTGGCCAGTTCCGCCTGCTCCGTGCGGATCTTCATTTCCTCCAGACGCGCGAGCTGGCGCAATCGGGTGTTGAGCACATACTCGGCCTGGGCATCGGTGAGGCCGAAGCGGGCCATGAGCGCGGCCTTGGGCTCGTCCTCGGTGCGGATGATGCGGATCACCTCGTCGATGTTGAGAAGGGCGATCAGCAGGCCATCGAGCAGGTGCAGCCGTTCCAATACCTTATTCAGTCGATGCTCGAGGCGCCGGCGCACCGTGCGGGTGCGGTATTCCAGCCACTCCGCCAGAATCTCGCGCAGGCTCATCACCCGCGGCCGGCCATTGAGCCCGATCAGATTGAGGTTGACCCGATAGGTACGTTCGAGGTCGGTGGTGGCGCAGAGATGCGACATCAGCCGTTCCACATCCACCCGGTTGGAACGCGGAATGATGACCAAACGGGTCGGGTTCTCATGATCTGACTCGTCGCGCAGGTCATCGATCATGGGCAGCTTCTTCTGCTGCATCTGGGCGGCGATCTGCTCGAGCACGCGGTTGCCCGAGACCTGATAGGGAAGCGCGGTGATGACGATATCGCCCTGGTCAAGCTCGTAGCGGGCGCGCAGCCGCAGGCTTCCGCTGCCGCTCTCGTAGAGGCGCCGAAGCTCGTTGGCCGGGGTGATAAGCTCCGCAGTGGTCGGAAAGTCAGGTGCCGGCACATGCTCGAGCAGCTCGGCCACCGTGGCGTCGGGGTGCTCGAGCAGATGGACGCAGGCGCGGGCCACCTCGCGCAGGTTGTGAGAGGGGATATCGGTGGCCATGCCCACCGCAATGCCGGTGGCACCGTTGAGCAGCAGGTTGGGCAGACGCGCCGGCAACAGCTTGGGCTCCTCCAGCGTACCGTCGAAGTTGGGCACCCAATCGACCGTGCCCTGATCGACTTCCGCAAGCAGAAGCTCCGCGTAGCGGGTGAGCCGCGCCTCGGTATAGCGCATGGCGGCGAAGGACTTGGGCTCGTCCGCCGAGCCCCAGTTGCCCTGGCCATCGACCAGCGGATAACGGTAGGAGAAGTCCTGTGCCATAAGCACCATGGCCTCGTAGCAGGCGGTGTCGCCGTGGGGGTGGAATTTACCCAGCACATCGCCCACGGTGCGGGCCGACTTCTTGTGCTTGGCGCTGCCCGAGAGGCCAAGCTCGGACATCGCGTAGAGGATGCGCCGCTGCACCGGCTTGAGGCCATCGCCCACGTGGGGCAAGGCGCGGTCGAGGATGACGTACATGGAGTAGTCGAGATAGGCCTTCTCGGCGAAGACCCGGATCGGCATGCTATCCCAGCCCTCTTGGCCGTTGCCGTTCGCTGAAGCGGTTGTCGTCACCCCATCTACCCCTCATCCCGATCTGGAAGTACTCGATCGCAGCGACCGAACCGAGGCCCAAGGCGTCTAGCTCTTTGGCCGGCAGCCAACCTGGTTGCGCCTCGGTCCCCTCACCCCGCGCCGAGCCACCAGTCCATCCCCTGCAGCACCCCCGAGGCCATCACCCCGGCCACCACATCATCGAGCATGATCCCCCAGCCACCGCGCAGCCGTCGATCCACCGCCCCGATCGGCCAGGGCTTGAGGATGTCGAGCACCCGAAACAGCACCACCCCGGCGACCACCCAGAGCCACCCCGGTGGGGCAGCAACCATGGTCACCAAAAAGCCGACGATCTCGTCCCACACCACCGCACGGGGATCCCCCTCGCCCAGCTCCGCCGCGGCCTTGGCACAGGCCCACACGCCGACCAGCCCAAGCCCGAGCACCGCGGCCCCGTAGCCCCAGAGCGGCAGGGGACTCAACGCCAGGTAGACGGGCACCCCGACCAGCGTGCCCGCGGTACCGGGCGCCCCCGGAACCAATCCGGCGCCAAACCCGAACGCCAGCCAGTGATGGGGCCGGCGGATGTCGAAGTTAACCGCGGGCATCTGCCCCCCGCTCCGGCGCGAAGTGGTCGTAACCGGCCGCCTTCGGTTGCCACAGGTTGCCCTCGGGGGCGATGCACCTCAGTGCTGCCCCGGCGACCACCTGTCCGATCCGCGTCATGGCCACACCGAGGCTCAGGGACAGCGCCTCCACCGCCGCCACCCGCTCCGTCGGCACGGTGAAGCAGAGCTCGTAGTCATCACCCGAGCCAAGCACCAGGTCCCAATCCCCCGTCTGTTCCAGATAGGCTGCCACTGGGGGCGACAGGGGCAAGTCCCTGAGCGCCACCTCCGCCCCTACCCCGCTCGCGCCCAGCAGGTGCCCGAGATCGGCGGCCAGCCCGTCGGAGATGTCGATCGCTGCGCTCGCCACACCGCGCAAGCCCAGCCCCACCGCGACGCGCGGCTCGGGGCGTTCGAGCCGCCCCCGCAAACCGGGCTCTGGCGCTTCACCGCGCAACAGACCGCGTAGGGCCAGTCCCGCATCCCCCAGGGTAGCGGTCACGTACACCCCATCCCCCAGGTGCGCGCCCGAACGACGGAGCGCCGCCTCGGGCGGAACGAACCCCTGAAGCTGCAGACTCACCGAGAGGGGTCCGCGGGTGGTGTCGCCGCCCACCAGCTGCACCCCAAAGCGGCTGGCCAGACCACACAATCCGCGGCTGAAAGCCCTGAGCCAGTCAGGATCGGCCACCGGCAGGGTCAGGGCCAGGCTGGCCCAGGCCGGCTCGGCCCCCATGGCGGCGAGGTCGCTCAAGTTGACCGCCATCGCCTTGTGGCCTAGGGCCTCGGGATCGACGTTGGGCAGGAAGTGCACCCCAGAGACCAGGGTGTCGAGGGTGGCCACCAGCATCTGGCCGCTCGGCACCCGCAGCAGGGCGGCGTCGTCCCCCACACCGAGGAGGACGTCCGCACGCTCCGCCCCGCAGTGGCTGAAGAAATCGCGGATCAGAGAAAACTCCGAGACCGGCATGATCCGGCCGGCGGCCGGGTTGGTCACAACTCCGCCGCGCGAACCCGCCGGGCGAGGCGGTCGAGCACGCCGTTGACGTAGCGGTGGCCCTGCTCGGCGCCGAACAGCTTGGCGAGATCCACCGCCTCGTCGATCACCACCCGGTAGGGGATGGCGGGGCTGTGCAACAGCTCGAACGCCCCCAACCGAAGAATCGCCCGCTCCACCGGGTCCACCGACTCCACCGCTCGATCCAACAGGGGTGCCAGGCTAAGGTCCAGCTCCGCCAAATGGGCCGGAACCCCCTGGAGCAGCTCATGGAACAGGGTGGGCTCGATCTCGCGGGTGTCCTGATCCTCGAAAAACTGGCGCTCAATCTCCGCCGGCGACTGGCGGGTTACTTGCCACTGGTAGAGTGCCTGTAACGCAAACTGCCGTGCGTTGCTGCGTTTTCCCGCCATCTCAGGCCAACTGGCCGAACAGGCTCACCATCTC
>JAEHCY010000327.1 GCA_016880695.1 Chromatiaceae bacterium
ATGATGTCCTGATCATCGGCAGCGGTGCCGCAGGCCTGAGTTTGGCGCTGAGGTTGCCGGAGACGATCTCGGTTGCCGTCATCGCCAAACGCGAACTGCAGGAGGGCAACACCCTGTACGCCCAGGGCGGCATCTCGGTGGTCCTCGACGCCCGCGACTCCCTGGAGTCCCACGTACAAGACACCTTGCGCACCGGAGCCGGCCTGTGCGACGAAGACACCGTGCGCATCGTGGTCGAGCGCGGGCCGGAGAACATCCACTGGCTGCTCGAGCAGGGGGTCCAGTTTACCCGGGACGATACGGCCTCATCCTCCGGCGGCTATCACCTCACCCAAGAAGGCGGTCACTCACACCGGCGGGTCATCCACGCCGCGGATGCCACCGGCCGCGAGGTGGAAAACACGCTGACGGGGCGGATCCGCTCAGCCGTCGGTCGCCGGCTATTCGAGCACCACATCGCCATCGACCTGATCACCGGCCGCAAGCTGCGCCGCCCCGACAATCGCTGCCTCGGTGCCTATGTGCTCAACAAGGCGACGGGGAGGGTCGAGACCTTTGTGGCCAAGGTAGTGGTGCTCGCCACCGGCGGGGCCAACAAGGTCTACCTCTATACCAGCAATCCGGACGTCTCCACCGGAGACGGCATCGCCATGGCGTGGCGCGCGGGGTGCCGGATGGCCAACATGGAGTTCATCCAGTTCCACCCGACCTGTCTCTATCACCCCCAAGCGAAATCCTTTCTCGTCACCGAAGCCTTGCGTGGAGAAGGGGCCCACCTGCTGCTGCCCGACGGCAGCCGCTTCATGCAGCGCTTCGACAAGCGCGCGGAGCTAGCCCCGCGCGACATCGTCGCCCGCGCCATCGACCACGAGATGAAACGCACGGGCAGTGAGCACCTGTATCTCGACATCAGCCACAAGCCCGCCGCGTTCGTCCAAGAGCATTTCCCTACCATCTACCGCCGCTGCCTGGAGCTCAGCATCGACATCACCCGTCAGCCCATCCCCGTGGTCCCCGCCGCCCACTACACCTGCGGTGGGGTGATGGTGGATCACTGGGCGCGCACCGACATCCCGAGCCTGTACGCCGTCGGAGAAACCGCCTACACCGGGCTCCACGGCGCCAATCGGATGGCGAGCAACTCGCTCCTCGAATGCCTGGTCTTCCCCGGCCTGGCGGCGGAGAGCATCACCCGTGCCCTGCCGGACATTCCCGCTGTGACCGAGGTACCGCCCTGGGACGAGAGCCGGGTCACCGATTCCGACGAAGAGGTGGTGGTCTCCCACAACTGGGATGAGCTGCGTCGCTTCATGTGGGACTATGTCGGCATCGTGCGCACCAATAAGCGGCTGGAGCGCGCCCGGCGGCGGGTGGAACTGCTCCGCCACGAAATCGTCGAGTATTACAGCAACTTCCGCGTGAACAACGACCTCCTGGAGCTGCGCAACCTGGTCGAGGTGGCCGCGCTGATCATCCGCTCCGCCCAGCGGCGCCGGGAAAGCCGGGGCCTCCACTACACCCTGGACTTCCCGCGACTGGACTGGCGCCAGCGAAGCCCAACGGTCCTGATCCCCGACACCTACTGGCCCAATCCGGAGAGCGCTCCGCCGGCGGGAACGACCGACAACCCGCCGACCGGCGGTTAACGATTGTTTTGCCCTTTTACGTTGCGTCGCAGCATAATACGCACCCACCGTTAGCTCGGCCGCCAGGCCAAGCCCCCCTATCCTTCGATCCACCCCCAATCAACGTCGAGCGGAGACATCAGGCGATGACCCATTACGTCCACTGGCTCAGCACCCTTGGCATGGCGGATGTTCCCGAGGTCGGTGGCAAGAATGCGTCCCTGGGCGAGATGATCCAGCACCTCACCAGCCTCGGTGTCCGGGTGCCCGGGGGCTTTGCCACCACCGCCTCGGCGTATCGGGACTTCCTCGCCCAGGACGGCCTCGACGAGCGCATTGGCGCCGAGCTCGACCACCTCAATGTGGACAACGTGGTAAAGCTCGCCGCGACCGGTGCCAAGATCCGTAGTTGGGTGGTTGCGCAACCCTTCCACAGCGCCCTTGAGGACGCCATCGCCGAGGCCTTCGCAAAGCTCACCGCGGAAGCGGGCAACCCTAGCATCGCGGTGGCCGTGCGCTCCTCGGCGACGGCAGAAGACCTGCCCGATGCCTCCTTCGCCGGCCAGCAGGAGACCTTCCTCAACGTGGTCGGCCTTGACAACATCAGGCACGCCATCAAGGAGGTGTTCGCCTCGCTGTTCAACGACCGCGCCATTGCCTACCGCGTGCACCAGGGGTTCGACCACCGCCACGTGGCCCTCTCGGCGGGGATCCAGCGCATGGTGCGCAGTGACATGGGCGCGAGCGGGGTGCTGTTCACCCTGGATACCGAATCGGGCTTCCGCGACGTGGTGTTCGTCACCGCGAGCTACGGGCTCGGGGAAATGGTGGTCCAGGGGGCCGTGAACCCCGACGAGTTCTATGTCCACAAACCCACCCTGGCGGCGGGAAAACCCGCGATCCTCCGCCGCAACCTCGGCGACAAAGCCATCCGCATGGTCTACGCAGAGCCGGGCAGCGAGCGGCGAGTACGAACCGAGCCCGTCCCGGAGGACTCCCGCCGGCGTTTCTGCGTCACCGACGCCGAGGTCGAAGAGCTGGCACGCCAGGCGGTGCTGATTGAGCAGCACTACCAGCGTCCGATGGATATCGAGTGGGCGCGCGATGGCAGCGACGGCCAACTTTACATTCTCCAGGCACGCCCCGAGACCGTACAGAGCCGCTCGGGCAACCTGATCGAGCGCTATCGTCTCAAGGAACGGGGCGAGGTGCTCACCAGCGGGCGCAGCATCGGCAGCCGCATCGGCAGCGGCACCGCACGGGTGATTGCCAGCGTGGCCGACATGGAGCACATACAGCCCGGCGATGTCTTGGTCACCGACATGACCGACCCCGACTGGGAGCCGATCATGAAGCGCGCCGCGGCCATCGTCACCAACCGCGGTGGTCGCACCTGCCACGCAGCGATCATCGCCCGGGAGCTTGGGGTCCCCGCCGTGGTGGGCTGCAACAACGCCACCAGCAGAATTACCGATGGATCGCCGGTAACCGTCTCCTGCGCCGAAGGCGACACCGGCTACATCTACCGCGGGCTCCTGGCCTTCGAGCACAAGACGGTGGAGTTCTCCCATATGCCGGAGATCCCGGTCAAGATCATGATGAACGTGGGCAACCCCGACCGGGCCTTCACCTTCTCGATAATCCCTAACGAGGGGGTAGGGCTGGCGCGGCTGGAGTTCATCATCAACAACATGATTGGTATTCATCCCAAGGCGCTCTTGGAATTCGACCGTCTGCCCACCGATCTGCGCGCCCAGGTTGCCGCGCGCATCGCCGCCTATCCCAGTCCGCGGGAGTTCTTCGTCGCCAAGCTCACCGAGGGGATCTCCACCCTGGCGGCCGCCTTCTGGCCCAACGCGGTGATCGTGCGCATGTCGGACTTCAAGTCCAACGAGTATGCCAACCTTCTCGGTGGACCCCGCTACGAGCCGGATGAGGAAAATCCGATGATCGGCTTCCGCGGGGCTGGCCGCTACGTCGCCGACAGCTTCCGCGAATGCTTCGAGATGGAGTGCGAGGCGATCAAGCGGGTCCGTAACCTCATGGGCCTCGACAACGTGGAGGTCATGATTCCCTTCGTGCGCACCCTGACCCAGGCGAAGGCGGTCACCGAAGCCCTCGCGGCCCAGGGACTGCGTCGGGGCGAGAACGGCCTGCGCCTGATCATGATGTGCGAGATTCCCTCGAACGCGGTACTAGCGCACGAGTTTCTGGAGTACTTCGACGGCTTCTCCATCGGCTCCAATGACATGACCCAGCTTACCCTCGGCATCGACCGCGACTCGAGCCTGGTCGCCGACAGCTTCGACGAGCGTGACCCGGCGGTGAAGAAGCTGCTGGGGATGGCGATCGACGCCTGTCGTAGCCAAGGCAAGTACATCGGGATTTGCGGTCAGGGGCCATCGGATCACCCCGACTTCGCCGAGTGGCTCCTGGAGCGCGGCATCACCAGCCTGTCTCTGAACCCAGATACGGTCGTCGATACCTGGCTCTATATGGCGGAACGGAGGGGCCGCTAACCGACCCGGGCACCCCACCGCGAGCCGGGTAGCGCGCGGCTCAGGACAGACGCTCGACCCAAGCCTCCAGCGGGCGGCGCCGGCGCCACAGCAGCCAGCGGTTGCGGCGCCGAACCATCAGGATGTCGCCGTTGCCAGGGTAGAGCCGGACCTCTCGCAGCCGGCCCGCGGCCAAGGCCCGATCCAGCGTCCCCAAACGCCGCTCCAGCGCGTCCAGTGCCTCGATCCAGCTCGCCGTCTCACCGTAACAAACGGGTTTCCAGAGCGCATCGAAAAACACCAGCGCCTCTCCCGCCTCTGCAGCCGCCGTCCAGTCGGTCGAGAGCGCGCCCCAGGGCACTCTCCCCCACCGGGCTAATCCGCGCACCAGGGGATGATCGCCGAACACCGAAAGCCCCTCGCGTATTGCACAAGGCGGCGGCAGCGCACCCACCCCCCACAGCCAGATCCCGTTCACCCCAAGGCCGCCGGCCTGCTCGCGGCGCTCATTGACCAGGGTGCCATGGAACAGCATCTGCGCCTCGTTCATCAGCCCGATCCACCGCCGGGCGTCCGCACCGGTGGGTAGGGAGCTGCGGACGTCCCGACCGACCACCTCAAGGACGGGACAGGTCCTCATCGCGGACCGACCCGGCAGCGCCAGGTACCAGCGATCCGGCGCGGGGGTATGGAGACGCATCCCCTCGCCCCCGAAGTGCCGATTGAACAGGGCGGCGAGCGCGGCGGCCTCCTCCGAGGAGAGACCCAGCACGCGCTCATCGAAAAGCCGCAGATGGTCTGGGGCGGCCCGCAGGAACACCGGATCGGCGTGGGACCAGACTTGGCCCTCAGGCACGTCCAGACCCTCGCCGAGGGCCGCGAGGGCCCCGGTGGGCAGATCGGCCCCCGCGGGGCAATCCAGCCCGAGCAACCCCAACAGGGCTGCGCTCGCATCTTGCCAGTTGCTGCTAAGGCGCTGCTCAGTGCAGAGCCAGCGCTCGAGGTGTGGCATCCGTGCGCCGAGGGGGGAGCCCGGCTCACCTGGCAGCGGGCCGAGCAGCCCAGGAACGACCAGGTGTAGGGTTCCCCTAGGGGGTGACATCGCCGCTGTGGCGTGAGGATTCGGTACCCACGGCACCGCGTCCGCGGTGCGGGGTTGGCGACTTCAACCGGCCAGGTGCTCGAGGCGGATGCGCACCACCTTGCCCTTGACGGTTCCGAGACCCTCGATCTCTGCGATCGCCTGATTCATGCGACCCTCGCGAATGCGGTGGGTGAGCATCACCAGCGGGACATGGGTGTGCCCTTCTTCCGGCTCCTTCTGCTGAATCGCCTCGATGCTGATGCCATGCTCGCCGAGAATTCCCGCGATGCGCGCCATCACCCCGGGCTGATCGAGGGCCGCCATGCGCAGGTAATAGGCAGTCTCCACTTCCTCGAGGGGCAGCACCGGGGTGTCCACCAACTGCGAGGGCTGGAAGGCAAGATGGGGCACCCGGTTCTCCGGGTCTGTGGTGAGCGCCCGCACCACATCGACCACATCGGCGAGGACGGCGGAAGCAGTGGGCTCGGAGCCAGCACCGGCCCCGTAATAAAGCGTCGGTCCCACAGCATCGCCCTTCACTAACACCGCGTTCATCACACCCTCGACGTTGGCGATCAGCCGGCGCGCCGGAATCAGGGTAGGATGCACCCGCAGCTCGACCCCTTTGCCGGTCCGTCTGGCGATACCGAGATGCTTGATGCGGTAGCCCAGCTCGCCGGCGTAGGCAACGTCGAGGGCATCGATCTGGGTGATGCCTTCGATGGCGGTCTTGTCGAATTGGAGCGGAATACCGAAGGCCAAGGACCCCAGGATCGTGAGCTTGTGGGCCGCGTCGATGCCCTCCACGTCGAAGGTGGGGTCCGCCTCGGCGTAGCCGCGCGCCTGGGCTTCGGCGAGCACATCCGCAAAGTCCCGACCCTTGTCGCGCATCTCGGTGAGGATGAAATTGCTGGTGCCGTTGATGATCCCGGCAATCCATTCGATGTGGTTCGCCGCCAGCCCCTCGCGCAGAGCCTTGATGATCGGGATACCACCCGCCACCGCCGCCTCAAACGCCACCGTGACGCCGCGACGCTGGGCGGC
The DNA here is from genome assembly GCA_016880695.1 of Chromatiaceae bacterium. Classification (GTDB taxonomy): domain Bacteria; phylum Pseudomonadota; class Gammaproteobacteria; order Chromatiales; family Chromatiaceae; genus JAEHCY01. Next base: position 6,252 of record JAEHCY010000327.1, read on the forward strand.
GGCGAAGATCTCGTTGCCGTGGCGCGCGATCAAGGCCTTGTTGGCCGTCACCACCTGCTTGCCATTGTCGATGGCCCGCAGCACCAGCTCCAGGGCCGGTGAGTAACCACCCAAAAGCTCGATGATGATGTCGACATCGGGGTCTTCGACCACCTCGAAGGGGTCCTCGGTGATGCGCCCGATCTCCTCTAACCCGTGAATCGCATCGGAGTTGTAGTCACGCGCCGCGGCATGGGCGATGCGGATGCCCCGGCCGGCTCGCCGCGCGATCTCTCGCCCGTTGCGGGTCAGCACGTTGACCACGCCGCCCCCGACGGTTCCCAAACCAAGCAGACCAATCTTTACCGCTTCCAACGCTGTGCTCCCCTCAGCCGCTGATCTCAGGTACCCGTGCGGGAATCACGACGCAGCATATCCCGGATGCCCCGGATCGCCTGCCGCGTGCGGTGCTCGTTCTCGATCAGGCTAAAGCGTACGTGGTCATCGCCGTACTCCCCAAACCCAATGCCAGGGGACACCGCCACCTTCGCTTCGCGTAAGAGCTTTTTGGAAAACTCGAGCGAGCCCATCTCCCGATAGGGCTCTGGGATGGGGGCCCACACAAACATGGTCGCCTTGGGTTTCTCGACCTCCCAGCCAGCCGCGCACAGCCCCTCACAGAGCACGTCCCGCCGCGCCTGATAGCGCCCCTGGATCTCCTCCAGGCAATCCTGGGGGCCCTCCAAGGCGGTGATCGCCGCGACCTGGATCGGGGTGAAGGTGCCGTAATCGAGATAGGACTTGATACGCGCCAGCGCGGCGACCAGGGTGCGGTTGCCGCACATGAAGCCGACTCGCCAACCCGGCATGTTGTAGCTCTTCGACAGCGAGAAGAACTCCACCGCAGTATCCTTAGCCCCCGGCACCTGAAGTATGGAGGGAGCCTTGTAGCCGTCGAAGACGATGTCGGCATAGGCGAGGTCATGGACTACCCAGATACCGTGCTCGCGCGCGATCCCGATGACCTTTACGAAAAAGTCGAGGTCGACACATTGCGTGGTGGGATTACCGGGAAAATTGAGCACCAGCATCTTCGGCCGCGGCCAGGAGTCGACGATCGCCTTCTCGAGCTTCTCGAAGAAGTCGATCCCCGGCACCAAAGGCACGTGGCGGACGTCGGCTCCCGCGATGACGAAGCCGTAGGGATGGATCGGGTACGCCGGATTCGGCACCAGCACCGAATCGCCGGCGCCCATGCAGGCGAGCGCCAGGTGGGCCAGACCTTCCTTGGAACCGATGGTGACGATGGCCTCCTTGTCGTAGTCCAACTGGACGTTGTAGCGCTGCCTGTACCAGTTGCAGATGGCCCGACGCAGGCGCGGAATGCCGCGCGACATGGAGTAGCGATGGGTATCCCGGCGTACCGCAACCTCGACCAGCTTATCGACGATGTGCTGCGGCGTGGGCTGGTCGGGGTTCCCCATGCCGAAATCGATGATGTCCTCCCCGCGGGCCCGCGCCGCAGCCTTCAACTCATTGACGATGTTGAAGACATAGGGGGGCAGCCGCTCAATGCGGCGAAATTCTTCCATCTCTCGCGTCGCCACGGGGAACCTCTAAACCGTCCGGTCGAAAATGTTTTAGTTTAACGCTACCAGGGAAAGATGCAATTTTGAGCCTTGTCCAAGGCTATGTCTGCGTTAATCGTTGAATTCGAGTCTCGCATCCGAGGGCGGCGTACTGACCTACCCTTGGGGTGTTGTTCTGGCCCCAGCGCTCGAGCCACCGGCGCCAGCCGAGGTCATTTTCGAAGTACTTCGTGGCGACCCCATGGAAGCGCCGCATCCAGTCTTTGAACCTGCTGTCGCAGGCATTGACGTTCTGAAGAGGCAGGCGCCGGCGATCACGCGAATACCGGGCCGAGAGGTTGAGGGGACGATGGGGAATCCCGAGCTTGCGCGTCACGGCCCGATACACGCGGGCGCCATCGGTACACAAGACGGCGTCGGGAGCGAGGATCGCGCCCAAGAGCGAAGGGGGGTCGCCATTTTTCGCGAAACTTGAAATGGGTCCAATGCGATTTCAGGAGCGAAAAACTGGCGACTCTCCTTTAACCCAGACTGTCAGCATCGCCGCGCTGGCGGGCGCGGAACCCCCCGGCAAACGCCTCTAAACGCCCCTTGCCGATAGCCTCACGCAGCGAGTGCATGAGCCTCTGGTAATGGTGCAGATTGTGCAGCGTGTTGAGGCGGGCACCGAGGATCTCGTGGCAACGGTCAAGGTGTCGGAGGTAGGCGCGGCTGTAGTGCCGGCAGGTGTAGCAATCACAGAGGGGATCGAGGGGTCGCTCGTCGAACTGGTAGCGGGCATTGCGAATCCTGAGCACGCCGCCGTGGACGAACAGGTGCCCGTTGCGGGCGTTGCGCGTGGGCATCACACAGTCGAACAGATCGATGCCCCGGCGCACCGCCTCGACGATGTCCGCCGGGGTGCCCACCCCCATCAGGTAGCGGGGCCGATCGGCTGGGAGCCGGTCCGCGAGAAAATCCAGGATGCGCCAGCGGTCCTCGGCGGGCTCACCCACCGATAACCCCCCTACCGCATACCCCTCGAAGCCGATCCCGATCAGTCCCTCCAGGGACTGCGCCCGCAGCTCCTCGTACATCCCCCCCTGAACGATCCCGAACAGGGCGGCGGGGTTGTCGCCATGGGCGTCGCGGCTGCGCGAAGCCCAGCGCAGCGACAGCGCCATCGAGGCGCGGGCCTCGGCCTCGGTCGCCGGATAGGGCGTGCATTCATCGAAGCACATCACCACATCCGACCCGAGCACCCGTTGTACCCCCATGGACTCCTCGGGTCCCAGGAACACCCGGCGGCCATCCACCGGCGAGCGGAACTCCACACCCTTCTCGGTGATCTTGCGCATCGCGCCTAGGCTAAAGACCTGAAAGCCGCCGGAGTCGGTGAGGATCGGCCGCTGCCAGTGGATGAAGTTGTGGAGATCGCCGTGGCGGCCCACCACCTCGGTACCCGGCCGCAGCATCAGGTGAAAGGTGTTGCCCAAAATCATCTGGGCGCCGATCGCCTCCAGCTCCTCCGGAGACATGGCCTTGACCGTCCCGTAGGTCCCCACCGGCATAAAGGCGGGGGTATCCACCGGACCGCGGGAAAAGCTGAGCAGGCCGCGGCGGGCATGCCCGTCGGCGCCGAGCAGATCGAACCTCATGTCCCCTGCTGCTCCAGCCACTGGCGCAGTTGCCAGAAGTCCTCCACCTCCACGTCCGGCCGGAGAAGCCCCAGAGGCCATTCCCGCCCCTGCCGGTTGACCCAAGCCGTACGCATGCCCACCGCGCGGGCCGGCGCCACATCGAGACGCGGATCATCGCCGGCGTGCAGCGCCTGTGAAGGGTCAACCGCGGCGGCGCGCAGCGCCTCGGTAAAGAGCCGCGGATCGGGCCGCGCGGCCCCCACCTCCGCTGCCGTCAGCGAGAGATCGAACACCCCGCGCAGGGACGTGCGGGCAACCTCGGCGTTGCCGTTGGTGATGGAGACCAGGCGGTAACGGCCCTTGAGCTCGACCAGGTTGGGGACCACGTCCGCGTAGGGCCGAACCCGATTGCGGTGCTCAAGAAACAGCCCTACGCCCCGATCGGCGAGGCCCGGGTCGTAGCCGAAACCCTGGAGAAGCCCGCGCAAGGATTGGCGCCGCACCTCGGTGAGGTCGTGGGCGATCCCGGGACGGGTGTGCAGCACACCGCGGCGATGCTCGCGCAGGCGGTCGGGGCCATAGGCGGCCACCAGCCGTTCGGCCACTTCGGTGAGCCAGGCATAGAGGGCGTCCTCGGCGGCCTGGATGACCGGGGCACAGGGCCAGAGCGTATCGTCGAGATCGATGGTGAGAAGGGTGATAGCGGCCAACTGGGTACCGAGCGCCTCGATTTCCCCACATTCTGCCCACTGGACCGGAAAAAGAGAACTGGCGCAGACTGCGGGTGGCGGCTTTCGGTTGCACCCGGAAAGCGCTGTTGGATCCACCTCGTGCCTCGATACGCCCTGCCGCAGCAGGCTACTCGGGACGATCCCTCGATTCGGCGCATCCAGCCTACTGGGGACAAGCGGGATCGTGCGTGCTCTGTTTGGCACCGCTCGCCCCGAGTCGGCCCCACCGCGACCCGATCGAGGCCCATCCTGAACCTGGCCGAAGGGGGCAGGTAATCCATAACTGAAGCATCCAGACCCACAGGACCGCAACCATGCCTTGGTGGCAAAAGAGACTCGACCTGCCAAGCGCCGACGAGGCCCTCGCCGGTCGCCCCGTCCCGATGCCGGTGACCAACCGGCACTTCGTCAACAGCCATCCCATCCTCCCGCCGTTCCCCGAGCACCTAGCGATAGCAATGTTCGGCCTGGGGTGCTTCTGGGGTGCGGAACGCCGTTACTGGGAGACCCCTGGTGTATACAGCACTGCGGTCGGCTATGCCGGCGGCTATACACCCAACCCCACCTACGAGGAGGTTTGCAGCGGTCGCACTGGCCACAACGAGGTGGTCCGGGTAGCCTACGATCCCGCGAGGGTGAGCTATGAAACGCTGCTCGCCATCTTCTGGGAGGGCCACGATCCCACCCAGGGCATGCGCCAGGGCAACGACGTGGGCACCCAGTATCGCTCCGGCATCTACACCTACGGCGCTGACCAGCAACGGGCAGCGGAAGCCAGTCGGGAGCACTACCAGGCCGCACTGCACCGCAGCGGCCGCGGCATCATCACCACCGAGATCCGCCGGGCCGCCGAGCTCTACTATGCCGAGGACTACCACCAGCAGTATCTCGCCAAGAACCCCGGCGGCTACTGCGGGCACGGTGGCTGTGGTGTGCGCTACCCCGGCTGAACCAGGCGCCCCGATCGCCCCCACAGATCGTCTGGCCAACCCGGCCCACCCCGTGGATGGGCCGCCGCCAGCGGTGTCACGCCAGGGGCTCGAAAGGCTTCTTCCGCTTACTACGATTCTTGATCACCACGACGCTCATGCTGATGTGGTGGGGGGTATAGAGGGTCGTTCGCAACAACCAGCGGCCCTTGCCCAAGGGGGCATGCTCGGTCAGGGTTCGGATGTGGGTGGTGTCGTCGAAGACATCCTCGATGACATCGTATCGCAGCTTCATGGGATTTCCTCCTCGAATGGACCCGCAACCCGCGGGGTGACACCCCGGCCCAAGGACGGGGCGCCCCGCTAGAGTACCACCCCAGGCGGACCGTTTTCCCAAGGCGAAGGCGGGAGAGCGCAGGCTGAAATTTCGGGGCCGCGCGCCCTTCAGTCTTCGCCAGTCGCCGGGCTGGCGGGGACGTTGGCCCCCTCGCCCCCCGAGGGTCGAAGCTCCACCCGAACCTGGCTACGATCGACCTGGGAGACTGGGTCCTCGTGGATGAGGATCTCCGCATTGGGAAACTCCCGAGCGATGGACTGCTCGACGCCTTCCGCCACGGCGTGGGCACGCACCAGCGGCAGGTCATCATCGAGCTCCAGATGGAGCTGCAGAAAGTACACACCGCCCGATTGTCGCGTGCGTAGATCATGCACGCCTCGCACCTCCGCGGGACGAAACGCGATCTCCAGCACCCTCTGACGTGTCTCCCCAGGCAATTCCCGGTCCATCAACAACTCAATGGCCTCGCGCGCGATGCCCACCGCGCTGTAGAGGATGTAGCCCGCGATGGCCAGCGCGATCAGGGGGTCCGCGACCAGCCATCCGGAGGCGGCGAGCACCAGCGCCAGAATAGTCCCCAGATTAGTCATCAGATCCGTCGCGTAATGCAGGGTGTCCGCCTTGATAGCGGTGGAGCCGGTGCGGCGGATAACGTGCCGCTGCAGCGCCAGCAGCCCCAGGGTGAGGGCGATGGCGAACAGCATCACACCCACACCGATGCCCACAGCCGCCATGGGCTCGGGGGCCAGAAGCCGGTCCAGCGCCTCCAGCAGCAGGAAGAGCGCCGACCCGGCGATGAAGGTCGCCTGTCCCAGCCCCGCGAGAGACTCGGCCTTGCCATAGCCGAACCGATGCTCCGCATCCGCCGGCTGGAGTGAATAGCGCACCGCGAACAGATTGATCCCGGAGGCCAACGCGTCCATCAGCGAGTCGATCAGAGAGGCCAACAGGGTGACCGAGCCGGTGAAAAGCCAGGCAACCAGCTTTGCCACGAGAAGCACACAGGCCACCAGCACCGAGGCGGTGGTGGCCAGTTTCAGGAGCCGTTCCCGCTCCTCGGGAGGGGTTGGCGCCAAAGCGACAGGGTCGGTCATGCTCGTAGCCTCGCTGGACGGATCGACGGATCTTTCGATGAGCGCGCTACCCGCCGGCAGCGGCACGCTTGAGGATTTGTGTGCGGATTGTGTCGGATCGGGCAAGCAAAGGACAACCCGGGGGTCGACCGATGGGGCCCCGATGACCCCTGCCCCGAGTGTCTTGCGGAATCTGGCCAGTGTGGCGACGAACGCCAGGGCACCGATCGCCGCAGTGGCGACCGATGGGGCCAGGCGATGGCAAGCTCCGCCCCATGAAAGGCCGCCGCCTGAGCAAAGGCGACATAAATGGGTGGTGGGGGAGACGAGCATGATCGGCTGCAGAAGCTCGCGATCGGATTGGGCTGACGGGCACAATCCTCTCAGCCCGACCCGATTGGGCCTCCCGCAAACATCAAACTTTTTCAGTCCCCGGGCAAAGCCGGAGGTTTTCCCGGTTTGGTTAACGCTGGCGAAATTCGGGGTGGCAGTCCTTGCCCTTGTGGCGCCTGGTGTGGCCCCCAGGTTCAGGTTCATCCGCCAGAAACCTGTATTCCTCTCCCCCCTCACCCGATTGATAGTGGGTACGACGCCGCGCAACAGGATCCGTCCTCTCAGCAGCACCCGGAACGATGGGGCCACTACCAGCGCGGTCGGCGACGGACCACAATGGCATTGCTCGGATAACCGGCTTGGCTGATGGCTGCTTCGGCTTCCGCCCTGGTGGGCAAGTCCAGGTTTATGCCAAGGCTGGTGTCCAGCGAGAAGCTCAGCCAGTTTCCTCTCGCTCCTAATTGCCGCGCACCCCTTGCCACGGCAAGGCGGGCGGCGTTGAGCATCGGGCGAATGGTCGTTGCCCAAGCCGTCGAGACGGCACATGGCTACTTGGACAGGCGGGTCTGGCACGCGCCGCTCATCGGCACCGCGCACGATCGCCGTCACATGATGCGGAACTGCATCAACACGCGTCCATCGTTCCAGATATCGTCCGGGCTGATTGAGCTCCGGTGGAATTGGAACGAGATCTCCGCCTTGCGAAACGCCTCGCAGACCAGCTCCGAGCAGATGTACTTGCGGTCGCGGATTTTTCGGCCGCGCTTGAACAGAATCCGGATTGCGATGCGGCAGATCTCCCAGTTGTCGTAGGGTCGGGTGAGCTCATCCATGCCGAAGCTGATCGCCTTCTTGAGCTTGTCGTTGTCCGGCTCCGGGGTGATTCGGCCGATGACGATGCGTCCCTTATAGGGCTTGTTCCTGCCGTGGTAATCGCGAAGATACTTCGACAGCGGAACCAGGCGAACACCGATGGCGGTCTCGCTCTCAAGAATGAAAATACGCTGCAGATGGTCGTCGCGATAGATGATGCCGACATGGCTCCAGACCGACCTCGTGAACCACTGGATGGTCTTGGAGAAAAGATACGTGCCTGAGCAGAAGACGATGTCGCCGGTCCGAAGCTGATCCCGCACCTGGGCATAGTCGATAACGGGGAGCTTGGCGATGGCTTTGACGCCAAGGGGATCGGCCATGCACGGCTCCAGTCAAGGGACAGGTGTTAATGTGAAAGTCGCGTCAGCGACTCACGAACCTCCCCTCGCCCGCTTGTGGGAGAGGGGGCGGGGGTGAGGGAACGGTCATGGCGCGGCTGGGAAAACCAACCGGCCGAGGAAGAGTGTCGCCTGTATTTTGGCTCTCGGTCAATCACCTGGGACGACCACGGGACCCCCAGCGATCGCTAGGCGCACTGCGGCTACGCGCCGTGAGGAGCGGATTGGGTAGTCCTGTAGGTGGTTAAAGCGCGCGGAGCAGTACCCCGCATGAGCACAAGGCTCCATCGCGCCGCATCCACCGATTGGATCGGCATGGTGGGTGCGCGCGACGCTTATCCACCCCACGAACTCGACCAGGCGGGGGCAAGTAAGACCACCGGCAATGGTGAGGCCGAGGTTCACAGATGGCTCAGGCTCAGGGTTCGGCGGAACCGTGCCAGTGCCGCGACGAATGCCACGGCACCGATCCCCGCGGTGGCGGCCAGATGGGGCCAGACGATGGCAAACCCCGCCCCGCGAAAGGCCACTGCCTGGGCGAAGGCGACAAAGTGGGTGGTGGGGGAGACGAGCATGATCCGCTGCAGCAGCTCGGGCATGGCATCGAGCGGGGTGTTGGCCCCCGAGAGCATGTACATGATCAGGAATACGGGGATCGAGAGGAGCCCAAACTGGGGCATGGAGCGGGCCAGCGTAGCCAACAGAATACCGATGGCGGTGAGCGAGAACAGGTAGAGGGCGAGTCCGGCCAGAAACAGCGTCACCGAGCCCGCCATGGGCACCCCGAGGAACCCGCGCACCACCAGGAACATCGAGAGGGTTGCCGCCAGCAGGATGACCAGGGCGTTGGCCCAGACCTTGGCCAGCATGATCTCCGCCGCGGTCAGCGGCATCACCAGCAGATGCTCGATGGTGCCGTGCTCCCGCTCGCGGATGAGCGCCGCGCCGGTCAGCACGATCCCGAGCAGGGTGCTCATGTTGACCACCTGCATCACGGCGAGGAACCAGGCCGACTCGCCATTGGGGTTGAAAGCAAGACGGATCACGGCAGGCGCCGGCTGCGGTGGCTCCTCGCGGTAGCCGAGGAGAAAGGCCCGCACCTCCGCGTCCACCGCCGATTCGATGAACCTCGCCCCCGCACCCGCCTGGGCCATGGCGGTGGCATCCACGTTGACCTGGATCGCGGGTCTGCGGCCTTCGAGCACATCGGCCTGGAAACGGGGGGGAATATCGAGGGTGAAGGTGTAGCGCCCGGCGTCCATGCCGGCGTCCACCGCATCAAGCCCAATCAGCCGGGGGGGTTTGAAGAAAGGCCCACGCAGGGTGTCGATGATGCGCTGCGAGAGCACCGATCGATCCTCGTCCACCACACCAACCGAGGCGTTCTCCAACTCCAGGCGTACCCCCTTGGCCGGGGCGATGATGGCAATGGTGAAGGCATAGATCATGAGCAGCACCAGCACCGGGTCGTAGCGCAGGCTCACCAGCTCCTTAAGCCCCAACCGGTAGACGTTCCGCAGGCGCATCTCAGCGCGCCCGGGTCCGCAACAGCAAGCGCCCGAGGGTCAGGAACCCAACCCCGAAGGCGGCCAGCACCAGGTAATCGGGCCAGAGGTCCGCGAGCCCGAGCCCCTTGGTAAAACTGCCGATGCTCACGTGGTGGAACCAGGCACTGGGAAAGCCGGGTCCAAACACCCGTCCGGGTCCGGTCAGGGAAGCCACCGGCGAGAACATCCCCGAGAACAGGATGGTCGGGATGACCGAGGCGATGGCGGTGCCGAACACCGCGGCGATCTGGGTGCGCATGAAGGTGGACATCAGGAGCCCAAGCCCCGTGGTGGCGAACACGAACAGCACGGCCCCCAACGTCAACCCGGCCAGGCTGCCCTTGAGGGGCACCCCGAACAGCAGAAGCGCCACGAGGAGCAGGATCAGATAACTGACGAGCGCCAGCCCCATGTAGGGGAGCTGCTTGCCGAGCAGGAACTCGAGGCCGGTGGTGGGGGTGGCGTAGAGGTTGGTGATAGACCCCAGCTCCTTCTCCCGCACCACCCCCACGGCGGTCATGGTGGCCGGAATCATGATCAGGAGCAGCATCAGGATGCCCGGCACCATGGCGTAGACGCTGCGAAAGTCCTGGTTGTAGCGGAAGCGGGTCTCGACCTCCACCGGCGAGGAGGCCACGCCCCCGCCTCCTACCAGGACCCGCTCATCGAGAAAATGTCGATGGGTGCCCTGGGCGTAGCCGCGAATGGTGTCGCCCCGAAACGGAATGGTGCCATCGACGGTAAGCCCCACCTCGGGACGGCGCCCGTGGTTGAGGTCGCGGCCAAACCCCGGCGGGATCTCGATCACCAGCGCCAAGTGGCCGCCCTGCAGCCGCCGGAGCCGGTCCGCGTCATCGCCGATCGGCGCCTCGGCGCGGAAATAGGGTGAGGCGGCAAACTGGTCCAGGTAGGCCCGACTCTCCGGGCTACGGTCCCAGTCGAGCACCGCGTAGCTCAGCCGATCCACATCGAAGGAGATCCCGTAGCCCATGGCGATGAGGAGCAGTAGCGGGCCCAGCAGCGCGAAGGCGAGCCGAATCGGATCGCGCGCAAGCTCCAGGGTCTCGCGCCGGGTATAGGCCCACAGACGCCGCAGCGAGAAGCGCCCCGGTGCAGGCGGCGTTTGCGGTTGCTCGAGGGGCGGGGTCGGTTCGACCTGGGCGACCTCCCCCGCCTCGCCCACATCCTCGATGTAGCCGATGAAGGCGTCCTCCAGCGAGGCCACCCCCCGGGCGGCGATCAGATCGGCGGGGGTACCCTGGGCCAGCACCCGCCCCGCGTGCATCAGCGAGATACGGTCGCAGCGCTCCGCCTCGTTCATGAAATGGGTGGAGACAAAGATGGTCACACCCCGGACCCGTGACAGCTCCAGCAGCAGGACCCAAAAGCCGTCCCGCGCCACCGGGTCCACCCCGGAGGTGGGTTCGTCGAGGATGAGGAGCTCCGGCTCATGGATCACGGCCACGGCGAGCGAGAGCCGCTGGCGCAGGCCAAGGGGCAGGTCCTCGGCCTGGGAATGGAGGTGGTGCTCGAGACCGAAGCGCGCCACCAGCTCGGCAACCCGCGCCGCAACCCTAGCGGACTCCAGGCGGTAGAGCCGCGCGTGCAGATCCAGGTTTTGCCCGACCGTGAGCTCACCATAGAGCGAGAACCCCTGGGACATGAACCCCACCCGCTGGCGCAGGCCGAGATCATCGGCATCGATCCGCTGGCCGAAGAGTTGGGCATCGCCCTCGCTCGCCGGCAGAAGCCCGGTGAGCATGCGCATGGTGGTGGTCTTGCCGCAGCCGTTGGAGCCGAGAAAGCCGAAGATCTCCCCGCGCTGGATGCGAAAGCTGACCCGTTGCACCGCGGTGAACTCCCCGAAGCGGCGGGTGAGCCCCTCCGCTTCGATGGCCGGCGGACCCGAGGGATCGGTCGTGTGGGGTGGCCAATGCACCCGCCGATGGTCGCGCCGGCGCTCCTTGGGCAGCAGGGCGACGAACACCCCCTCCATGTCCCCGGCCCCGGTCTCGCGCTTCAGATCGGCGGCACTGCCGGCGGCCAGGACGCGGCCGGAGTCCAGGGCCACCAGCCAATCGAAGCGCTCCGCCTCCTCCATGTACGCCGTCGCCACCCGGATGCTGAGGTTCGGGCGCCGTTCGCGAATCCGCTCGATCAACTCCCAGAAGCGGCGGCGCGAGAGGGGGTCCACGCCGGTGGTGGGCTCATCGAGAATCAAGACATCAGGCTCGTGGATCAGGGCGCAGCAGAGGGCCAACTTCTGCTTCATACCCCCGGAGAGCTTGCCCGCCGCCCGATCGGCGAAGGGGGCGAGGCCGGTGGCCGCAAGCAGCTCGCCGATGCGCCCGCTGCGGGCCGGGCCCGTCAGACCGAACAGGCGCCCGAAGAAGTCCAGGTTCTCCCGCACCGAGAGGCTCGCGTAGAGGTTGCGGCCCAAACCCTGCGGCATGTAGGCAATGCGCGCCACCGTCATCGCGCGCTGGGGGGGATTCTCGATGTCACCGCCCAGCACCTCCACCCGTCCCTTCTGAACCACCCTTACCCCGGCGATGAGCCCAAGCAGGGTGGACTTACCGACCCCGTCGGGGCCGATCAGGCCCACGAGTCGGCCCGCGGGGAGCTCCAGGTCCACGCCATCGAGGGCCATCGCGCCCTTGTAGGCGTGGCGAACCCCGCTCAGTCGGGCGAGGGGCGGCTCGGGTCCGGCCACGGCGGGAGCTTGGGCGCGAGCCACTCGGGCCAGGGGACGGCGGGGTCGAGGCGCAGGGTGGCGACCCCGGGCAGGCCGGACTTCACCAGGGGCTCGTAGCGGGTCAGAAGCGCGGGGTCGATGCGCGCCTTGGCGCGAAAAACCAGCTTTTCCCGCTCGGTGCGGGTTTCCACCTGCTTGGGGGTGAACTGGGCGCGGGGGGCGACAAAGTCGATGTGGGCCGGAATCAGGTACTCCGGGGCCGCATCGAGCTGGAGTCGCACCTCGGCGCCGACAGCCACCCGGCCTGCCACCGTCTCCGGCAGAAACAGCACCATGTAGACGTCGGAGAGGTCGAGAAGCGTCAGCACCTTGCCACCCACCCCCAGTACCTCCCCCGGCTCCGCCAGCCGGTAGAGCACCCGTCCGCGGCGCGGCGCGCGCAGAGTACCCTCGGTGATGTCCACGGCGATGCGGTCGATCTGCGCGGTGGCCGAGGCAATGGCGGCCTCGGTCTCCAGCACCTTGATCCGGGCCGCGCGCAGGGCGGCCTGCGCCGTTTTGGCTTGGGTGCGGGCCTGGTCCACCTGGTCCACCGAGACATGTTTGCGCCCGAGGAGATCCTGCAATCGGCCAAGCTCCCGCTCGGCGTCTTCCTGCTCGCCCTCCCGCTGGACCACCAGCGCGCGGGCATATTCACGCTCGTGCTCGACACGTGCGGCCTCGGCGCGGGTCTGGCGCAGTTGCGCCTCCAGGCTGGCGGTGTCCAGCCGGGCGAGAACCGCCTGCGCCGCCACCGTATCCCCCTCCTGGGCCAGCACCTCAAGGATCCGGCCGGGGAGCTTGGTGGCCACGTCGATCTCGGTCGCCTCCAGCCTCCCGTTGGTGCTGATGAAGCCCTCCGGGAGCCGGTCGCCATGCGCCCAGATACCCAGCAGCCACTCAAGGGACGGCGGAAAAGCGCCGCGCAGCAGCCAAACCGCCACCGCGGCGGCGATCGCCACCACCAGGAGGCCAAGGAGCCATCGGCGTCGGCCGCGGGGTTTGGGGGCCATGGGGACTCGGTTGGGGGGATATCCGTCAGACCCATCATAGTAACAAGTCGCCCGGTTGCAGCGTAGCCAGAGCCCAGCAATTCCAAGTTTGAGCTATCCGGACCCAGCAGAGGCTTTCGGTCGGGGTTGAACGGGCTGAAGAGCC
>JAEHCY010000328.1 GCA_016880695.1 Chromatiaceae bacterium
CGTGTGCGCAGATAATCCTCCAGCCGTTGCACACCCGCTACGCGCACCGCGACCAAGCCACCGGTCGGGCCACTGCGTTGTCCCTCGCTGGAGGGCGAAGCGGACACCGCCCCCGCGGCCGGCAGCGTGGTGACGGCGGATGCTGGAGCCTGGGCTGAAGCGGAACTGGGTGCCGGCGCGCTGGACGCCGCCGCAGCGGGGCTCGACCGCTGGGCCGGGGCCGAGCCCCCGCTACGCTCCGCCGCCTGGGCGATACCGGACTGAACCACGGCGGCGGTGCTGGTACCCCGGCTGGTCCACTCCCCGGCCATGCCCTGGGGACCGATCAGTGCCCAGCGGCCAGTCCAACCCGTGGCGTCGGTCCCGGAGACCAGGCCCACCACCGCCCGATCCGTCGCATAACGGCGGGAGGCCGCCTGAATGCTCGCGGCACGCAGTCCCCAGAGGTCCGCCAGCGTGACCTGGGAACGGTCCTCGAGGTCATAGAGGGGAAACATCACTGGCAGCCCCTGATCGCGCGCGGCGGTGCTGGCGGCGGACACCAGCCGGGAATCGGTCTCGGGAGTGGCGAACGCCCGTTGCCCGGAGCGCTCCGTCGCCAGCCACAACAGGGTTGTCCGCTCACCGGCACGGGCCGGCGGGCTTGCCGGAACCGGCGCGGGACGCCCCTCCCGCGCGGGAGCGGCCGCATCCCCATGGGCCAGGTTTTTCTCCCGCAGCACCCGGTTGACCGCCGCCTCGTCGAACTGCACTACCAGCATCTGGCGGGGTTCCGCGGAACCGACCGCATCGGTGCGGAAACGGTACTGGCGCACCAGGCGGGGGGCCTGCTTCACCACCTCGGCCATCGCCGGTTGCTCGGTCACCGCCTCCCCCCCATAGAGGCGCGCGAGCACCACCCCTAAAGCCTGCTCGATGGCCCGGTTGCGCTGCTCAGGGCTTTGATCCTGGACCGGGACCTCCGCGAGATAAGCCGTCTCCGGCGCGGCGGAAGCAACAGTAGGGGCCAGCCACAGGAGCATGACGAGAAGACACCCGAGCGTGCGGAAGGAAGCAGATAATTCGGAGCGCATCATGATCGGATCGCAAACCTGAAGAAGGAGACCGAGTTGTGGCTCGGGAGTAACCGAGCCGGCTAGATTCTATCTGCCGTCGTTGCGGGTGTCTAAGTCGAGCGCCGCTGCGGGTCGCCCCGGGGTTGTCCGCGGCAGATTCGGCACCGATTCGGTATACAATCCCGCCCCGAAGCGCTCTGGCCCCTCGCGGGGCCGGCGTCCCGCCGTCCAATCCCTGGAGACTGCCGTGTCACGATTCGCCGCCCCCCCCTCCGGCCCGCACCTGAGCTATCGCGACGCCGGGGTGGACATCGACGCGGGCAACAGCCTGGTGGAGCGGATCAAGCCCATCGCGGCCAAGACCTTTCGCCCCGGCGTGCTCACCGGGCTGGGGGGATTCGGGGCCTTGTTCGAGCTGCCGCCCGGGCGTTACCGCCATCCGGTGCTGGTCTCGGGCACCGACGGGGTGGGCACCAAGCTCAAGCTTGCCATCGAGCTTGGGCGCCACGACAGCGTAGGCATCGATTTGGTGGCAATGTGCGTCAATGACATCCTGGTGACGGGTGCTGAGCCGCTGTTCTTCCTCGACTACTACGCCACCGGCAAGCTCGAGGTCGCGGTGGCCACGGAGGTGATTGGGGGCATCGCCCGTGGCTGCGAGCAGGCCGGCTGCGCCCTCGCCGGCGGTGAGACGGCCGAGATGCCTGGCATGTACGCCGCCGGCGACTACGATCTGGCCGGCTTCGCCGTGGGTATCGTGGAGAAGGACGCCCTGATCACCCCGGAGCGGGTACGCCCGGGGGATGCATTGATCGGAATCGCCTCCTCGGGGCCCCACTCCAACGGCTATTCCCTGATCCGCCGGATACTCCAGGTGAGCAGCGCCCCACTCGATGAAGTGCTCGACGGCGTACCCCTGGCCGAGGCACTGCTCCGCCCTACCCGCATCTATGTGAAACCCCTGCTGCGGCTACTCGGCGAGGTGCCGGTTCACGCCCTGGCCCACATCACCGGCGGGGGCCTGACCGAAAACCTGCCGCGGGTGCTGCCGATCGGGACCAAGGCGCGGGTGGATCTCGCAAGCTGGCAGCGCCCGGCGGTGTTCCGCTGGCTGCAGGCCCAGGGGGGCGTGGCGGAGCCCGAGATGCTGCGCACCTTCAACTGCGGCCTGGGCATGGTGGTCTGCGTGGCGGCGGCGGACCTGCAACGCGGTTGCGAGATCCTCGCGGAGGCCGGCGAAACCGCCTGGCCCCTGGGGAGCATCGAAGCCAGCGACGGGCCCCCGACGGTGGAACTGGTGGGGACCTGAGTGTGAGCCAACCTCCACGCCTTGCGCTGGTGGTGTTGATCTCGGGCAGCGGGAGCAACCTCCAGGCCCTCATCGACCGCTCCACCGCCGACCTCCCGGTCGATATCCGCGCCGTCATCAGCAACGAGCCGGACGCCTTCGGTCTGGAGCGGGCGCGCCGCGCTGGAATCGAGGACCGGGTGCTCAACCACCGGGACTTCCCCAGCCGCGAGGCCTACGATGGGGTACTGGGGGCCCTGATCGATGGCTTCTCCCCCCAAGCGGTGGCATTGGCCGGGTTCATGCGCATCCTCACCCCGGGCTTCGTCGCCCACTACCAGGGCCGGATGTTCAACATCCACCCCTCCCTCCTGCCCAAGTATCGCGGCCTGCACACCCACCAGCGGGCATTGGAGGCAGGCGAGAGAGTGCATGGGGCGAGCGTGCATTTCGTCACCGAGGAACTCGACGGCGGCCCACTGGTGCTGCAGGCCCGGGTGCCCGTGCTGCCGGGGGATGATGCCGACACCCTTGCCGCCCGAGTCC
>JAEHCY010000329.1 GCA_016880695.1 Chromatiaceae bacterium
GGCCCTGCTCATCGACGCACACCACCACGTCCCCGCGGGCAAAACTGCCGTCGACACCCTTCACCCCCACCGCCAGCAGGCTGCTGCCGCGATCGCGCAGTACCTGCACCGCGCCTGCATCGAGGACCAGGCGTCCCCGGCTCTGCAATTGCCCGGCCAGCCACTGCTTGCGGGCGGCCTGGGAACCCTGTACCGGCGTGAGCAGAGTTCCTACCTCCTCGCCGCGGGCGATGCCTTCGAGCACCCCTGCGGCTCGACCGGGTGCAATCAGCGTAGGGGTTCCCGAACGGGCGGCCAGGCGGGCCGCCCGCACCTTGGTGACCATACCGCCGAGCCCCAGGCCGCTCACACTCCCCCCAGCCACCTGATCGAGCTGGGGATTGTCGACGCGGGTCTCGCTGATCAAGGTTGCGTCCGGGTATAGCCGGGGATCTCGGGTGTAGAGCCCGTCCTGGTCGGTTAGCAGGACCAGGAGATCGGCCTCGATCAGATTGGCCACCAGGGCGGAGAGGGTATCGTTGTCACCGAAGCGCAGCTCCTCAGTGGCCACGGTGTCGTTCTCATTGACCACCGGCACCACGCCGAGCTGCAACAGGGTGCGCAGGGTACTGCGCGCATTGAGATAGCGGGAGCGGTCGGCAAGATCCTCGCGCGTGAGCAGTATCTGGGCAGTGCGCAGGCCGCGCTTTTGGAAGCAGGCCTCGTAGGCGTGAATCAGCCCCATCTGGCCGATGGCAGCGGCCGCCTGCAACTGGTGGAGATTGCGTGGCCGCCGGGTCCATCCCATGCGCGACATACCCTCCGCTACCGCACCTGAGGATACCAGGACGATATCGTTGCCGCGGTGGCGCCAGGCCGCCATCTGCTCTACCCAAACCGATAGCACCTCGCGCTGAAGGCCCTGGCCATCGCGGGTGAGAAGCGCGCTGCCTATCTTAACCACCCAGCGCCGTGTGGAACGGATCTGCGTGCGCGTCATCATGCCAGCAAGACCAAACCCCCGCCCATCAACCAAGGGGATGCCAGGGCTCACCGGACTCCGCGAGCTGCTTCTTGGCTGCCTGAGCGGAGCGCCGCTTCTCCAAGCGGCGCATCACCGCCGCCATAAGCTCGGCGGTGCCCTCACCGGTGATCGCGGAGACCTCAAACACCGGATGCCGCCAGCGAAGCTTTTCGACCAAGCGGGAGCATCGTTTCTCGCGCTGCTTCTTCGTCAGCAGATCCACTTTGTTCAGCACCAGCCAGCGATCCTTGCGCAACAATCCGCCGCCGAAGCGCTTGAGCTCACGCTCGATCTGACGCACCTGATCGAGCGGATCCACCGCCTCATCGAGCGGTGCGATATCCACCAGGTGAAGGAGCAGATCGGTTCGGCTGAGGTGCTTGAGAAAACGCACCCCAAGCCCAGCCCCCTCGGCGGCCCCTTCGATCAGGCCCGGGAGATCCGCAAGTACGAAACTCCGATCCTGGCCCAGGCTGACCACGCCGAGGGTGGGGTAGAGGGTGGTGAAGGGGTAATCGGCCACCCGCGGACGGGCGGCGGACACCCGGCGGACCAGGCTCGACTTACCCGCATTGGGAAACCCAAGCAGACCCACGTCCGCCAACAGGACCAACTCTAGCTGGAGCCATCGGA
>JAEHCY010000330.1 GCA_016880695.1 Chromatiaceae bacterium
GACTATCCCGCGCTGGTGGTGTCGGCACTGACCGGGGCGGGGTTGGAGCAGATCGCCCCCTGGCTATTCCGCGCGCTGGCCGTGGTGCGGGTCTACACCAAGGCCCCGGGCCGGCCACCGGACCGGGAGCGGCCTTTTACCCTGCGCCGCGGCGCGAGCGTGGAGGATGTCGCCCGGCTGGTGCATCGCGAGCTGGCGGAGCGGCTCAAGTACGCCCGGGTCTGGGGTGCCCATCGGTTCGATGGGCAGCAGGTGGGGCGGGAGCAGTGGGTGGAGGACGGGGATGTGCTGGAGCTCCACGGCTGAGGGGCCCCCGGCGGGGTGGCTGGGCTATTGGCCCTTCTGGTAGGTTCCCACCAGCTCCGCCTGCTCTAGGATATGGCCCTGCATCGTCGCCTCAAGCTGGGCCTTCTTGGGTGTGCCCAGGTCGGGTAACAGGCAGTCGAGGGCGTAGAGTTTGTGGAAATACCGGTGTCGGCCAATCGGAGGGCAGGGGCCGCCGTAGCCGGTGCGTTTCCAATCGTTGAGACCCTCGCGGGTGCCGGCAGGCAGATGCCGGGAGGTGGCGCCCTCGGGTAGGCCGCTGCTGTGGGGCGGCAGGTTGTAGAGGACCCAGTGGACCCAGGTCATGCGCGGGGCACTGGGGTCCGGTGCGTCGGGATCGTCGACGATCAGGACCAGGCTCTGCGTCTGTGTTGGCACCCCGCTCCAGGTGAGCGGCGGTGCGATGTCACGCCCTTCGCAGGTGTAGGCTGCCGGAATGGCCTTGCCATGGGCGAAGGCGGTCGAGTGGATAGCTAGTGCCATCTTTGTTCTCCCCGTCGATGCGTGATCGGTGGCTGCCTGCCCTGTCGCGTCTGTCTCTCAGACGCTGGCCCTAATGCCCCGGAACCGGGGCTTATCGTCGCGGATGCGCCAGTCTCGGATGCACAGCGTGCACGGCATCAGTCCGGCCAGAAGCAGGTGGAGTCGCCCCAGGTGGGGTGCTCGTTCTTGGCGTGTTCGTGGCAGGCCGCGCGCGCCTCTTCGATGGTATCGGCATAGAAGTACGCGTGACAGAGCCTGCACTTGCAGAACTTGGGCTCGTGGGCGACGTAGTGCTTGCCCTTCTCCGGTTCCCGCTGGCTCATGCTTGCTTTGTCTCCCCAGGGCGGCAATCCTGAGTCCCCCGTCCCTGCGCGGATCTGGGCGAGCTCGGACTCCTCGATTCGCCGCTCAGTGCTCGTGACTGAAATGGCCGTGGCGCACCCCACGCATCAGCGCCTGGAAGTCCGATCCCGAGAGGGCTGCCAGCAGCTCGTGGTCGCCCGATTCGATATACACCTGGGCCAGGCGCGCGAGGGAATCATCGACGTAGGTCTCCAGTCCATAGGCGTCGCCGAGCGGCGGAACGGCCCCCATCGCGCAGTCGTCGAACAGCCCCCCCACCTCTGGTTCGGAGGCGAGCTGGAAGCGGCGATTGAGCTCGGCATTGAGCGCATCGAGCTTTATCCAGCTATCGCCCGGAATCACCACCATGGCGTAACCCTGATCATCCTTTACGATCACCGCCTTGGCGATGTGATCTTGCGGCACATGGGCTGCCGTGGCGGTGCCATGGGTGGAAGCGGTGCGTGGATGGGGCAGCAACCGCACATCCACACGGTGCTCGGCGAGGGTTCTTTCAACGGTCGGGGCGATGGCCATGGCGGGCTCCTCAGTGATGTCTGCTCGGGGTCCGGGTTATGCGGCCCCCACTTGGGATGTCACCTCAGGTTTATCGGGCGCACAAAGCCCTCTACAGAGATCCATTATGCTCATTTTGCGACAAAATAACGAAAATGGGCGCACAGGAATTGATCCTGCGCAAAGGTCCTCTTGTTTTTTCCGATCTATAGTTAAAGTGAGACCTTCGAGGAGGCGACGGGGACCAATGATGGGGTATTGGAGGGGGTTGCTGATGGGACAATCGGAGGTGCCGCCCCTCAACCCTCCGGAAATCCCACCCGAGCCGTTTCCCTTGGAGGTCCCTCCCGAGGGACCGCCGGGGGAGATCCCGGAGCTTCCGCGGGAGGTTCCGCCCGATTTTCCCACCGAAGTGCCGCCAACGCCGCCAGAGATCCGGGCCGGCGGGCGGCTCAACCTCAATGAACCAGGAGCATCCGCATGAGACTTCCGCTGCAAGTGACCTTCCGCAACATGGATCGCTCGCAAGCCCTCGAGGCCGACATCGAGGAGAAGACCTCCAAGCTCGATCAGTTCTACGACCACATCATGAGCTGTCGGGTGGTGGTCGAGGCGGGTCACAAGCACCACCAGCAGGGCAACCTATTCGCGGTCAGCATCCATCTCTCGGTGCCTGGACGCGAGCTGGTGGTCAGCCGCAACCCCCAGGAGAACCAAGCCCACGAGGACGCCTATGTGGCGGTGCGCGATGCCTTTGACGCCCTGCGACGCCAGTTGGAAGACTTCGTGCGTACCCACCGGGGGGAGGTGAAGGCCCATGAGAGCACCGCCCGCGGCGCCGAGGTGGCCTTGCCCACCGAGTAGACCCAGGGCGGCTCAGGGGAGCGTTCCGCAGGGGTAAAGGTGCCACCGCCCTCTGATGAGCGCGACGGATGACCAGCGTGGAGGGGCAGGGCGGAGTGAGAGTTCCGGTTTGTCCCTGAATGTGCCGCGGGGTCCGTTTCAGGGGCGGGTGCCGAGGATCACTCCGCGCCCGCGCAGATCCCCGAGCAGTTGTCGGCCCGCCACGATCAGCCGCTGGGGCTCGGGGTGCGCGAGCTCGGTGGCAATCTGATTGAGGATCGCGAAACCGCTCCAGGCCGGGTGTGCTTGCAAAAGCTCAAGGAGCCGTTGGGTGGTCGGGTTGATCTCCAGGAAACGGACCTGGTCGTTGCGGTCGCGGTAGACCAGGAGGTGGGTGGGCTCCTTAGCCGGTTCCCGGGGCTGGAAGCCCGGGCCGATGCGATGCACCGGGAAGCGATAGGTCAGGCTCCAGGCCAGGGGTGAGAGGACCGGAACCCCGGTGAGCGGGTCCCCAGCGGTATCGATGGCAGGGGCATCGGCATCGCTGATCGAGAGGGCAAGCTCCACCCATTCGTAATGGGCCAGCTCCAGCAGGAAAGGGGGATCCTGCGCGCTGTCCCGGCCGTCGCCGTGGAGGTATCCCAGGAGCTCCAGCCCGATCTCGGAGAAAAGCGGGCTGTGGCAGCGATGACTGCGCAGGAACCCCCGCACCAGCCCCTCCCATGCCCCCTCGCCGAGGACCTGGCGCACCACCGGGAAGTTGGCGGCGAGAAAGCCTTCGAGGTTGTTGTAGATCAGCTCGCGGTAGACCGCCATGCGCCGCTCGTCCACATCCGGCGGGCGGGGGCAGCGCTCGGGGTCGCGGATGTGGGCGGTAAAGGCGTACTGGGCGCGGGCGAAGGCGGGGAGCTCAGCCATGGGCGCGCCGCCGCTCCTCGCTGCCGCCCCGCTCCCGTTGCAGCGCGGCGATGGTTTCCATCTCGGCGAGCAGATCTTCGAGTGGCGGAAGATTGAAGTCCCGTTCCAGTAGGGTGGGGAATACGCCGAACAGCCGGTAGGCCTCCCTGAGCAGGTCCCACACCGGGTCGATCACCGCGGCGCCGTGGGTGTCGACCCGCAGGCCGTCGGGCTCCAGGTGATGCCCGGCGACGTGGGCATAGCGGATGCGCCCCCCGGGCAGTTGCCGCAGGAACCCCAGCGGGTCGTAACGGTGGTTGAGGCTATTGACGTAGAGGTTGTTGAGGTCGAGCAGGAGGTCGCAGTCCGCCTCCGCGAGCACTGCGTTGATGAATGCCACCTCGCTCATCGCCTGCTCTGGCGCGGCGTAGTAGGAGGCGTTCTCCAGGGCGATGCGCCGCCCGAGCACCTCCTGCACCCGCTGCACCCGCGCGGCCACGTGGTGGACGGCCTCCTCGGTAAAGGGGATCGGCAAGAGATCGTAGAGGTGGCCGTCGTCAGAGCTGTAGCTCAGGTGCTCGCTATAGAGCGAGATCTGGTGGCCGTCGAGGAAGGCCTTGAGCCGGCCAAGAAAGGTCTCGTCCAGAGGAGTGGGGCCGCCGACGGACAGGGAAAGCCCGTGGCAGACCATTGGTACCCGCTCGCAGAGGGCGCGGAATCGGCGGCCGAAGCGGCCCCCAATGCCGATCCAGTTCTCGGGGGCCACCTCGAAGAAATCCACCCCGGCCGGGGGCTGCGCGGCCACGGCGTCAATAAAGGCGCGCCGCAGCCCAAGCCCCGCGCCTTGCACACCCGGCGGGTGTCCGTTCATGGGGAGACCAGGGTGGCCTATTTGGTGCCCCCGCACTTACCCTCGCCACACTTGCCTTCCGGCATGTCCTTTCCCTCGCCGGGTGCCGGCCCGCTCATGGCGGCGCCGCACTTGCCCTCCCCACATTGACCTTCGCTCATGGCCTTGTCGCCGCCACATTTCGCCTCCTTGGCGTCCTTGCTGCCGCCGCACTTGCCCTCGGTCTCGTTTGCAGCGACCTGCAGATAACCGCGCTCGAGTGGTCTCAGGCCGAAGGGGTTGTCGGCGGCGCTGGCGAGATCGGCGGCGGAGAGGGCGCCCACCAGGGCGGCGCCGATGGTGGTGGCGACAGACTTGCGGGAGGTGATCTGGGTCATGGGTAGGCCTCCTGGGGCGTCAAAATGGGGGGTCGGCCAAGCGCGGGCGAGGGGGGGTGGGCTCGCTTCTGCGCGAAAACCAACCAATAAAGTCGGAAAACCACACTACCACGCCCAACGCGGCAGCGGAAGCCCACCGCGCGGCCCAGCCGCCGCGGGTCCTGTGGCCGCCTCGATGGCAGCTTCATCAGCCGGCGTCGCGGGCTGCGTCGGAAGCTTCTGGTGGCGCGCAGCGTTTGTCCTTGAATTCGCACAGGTCGCACAGAATGCAGGTCTCGCAGCGGGGGCGGCGAGCGGTGCAGACGTAGCGCCCGTGGAGGATCAGCCAGTGGTGGGCGTCCTGGAGAAACTCCTTGGGCACCTGATGGAGCAGCCCCTTCTCCACCGCCAGCGGGGTGCTACCTGGGGCGATACCGAGGCGGTTGGCTACCCGAAAGATGTGGGTATCCACCGCCAGGGTCGGCTGGCCGAAGGCGGTGTTGAGGATCACATTGGCCGTTTTCCGCCCCACCCCGGGGAGGGACTGCAGCGCCGCGCGCTCAGCGGGTACCTGGCTTGCATACTGATCGCGCAGGATCTGGCAGGTTTGGATCAGGTGGCGGGCTTTGCTGTTGAACAGACCAATGGTGCGGATATGGTGCTTGAGGCCCTCTTCGCCCAGGGCGAGGATGGCCTCGGGCGTGTTGGCCACCGGAAACAGCCGTGCCGTGGCCTCGTTGACGCTCTTGTCGGTGGCCTGGGCGGACAGTACCACCGCCACTAAGAGCTCGAAGGGCGCGCCGTAGCGGAGCTCGGTGGTGGGCGTGGGATTGGCCGCCCGCAGGCGGATGAAGATCTGGCGGCGCTTCTCGCGGTTCATGGGGGCAAAAGATAGGGGGAAAGTCGCC
>JAEHCY010000331.1 GCA_016880695.1 Chromatiaceae bacterium
CACCACCACGATCACCGGCTGCCGCTGGTCCCGATGGCGGGTGTAATGCTCAGCCTCCACCATCCGCAGCCGCAGCGTTCCGAGCAGGAGTCGACCCACCAGGCCGAGGAACGCAATGAGCAGCCGATCCCAACGACCGAGGACCGGTGGGGTGGAACGTTGCGGAGAGGTCAAGGCGGCGGAGAGGCTAAGGTTCGGGAACGAGGTCGATGGCCTGGAAGAGGGCGATTATCCATAATGCAGGCGCCGATTTCGACGCCGGAGCCCCCGCCGCCATGGATTGTCCCGAGCCCGCCTATCCCCTCCGTCCCGCGCGCCCGCTGAATGCGCTGGGTTGGTTCTCCGCGGCGCGGGACAATGCGCTTTCGATCTGGCACCGGGGCGCCTATGTGGAAACCCTGATGCAGCGGCGCCTCCCGGGTCGCGATCTGCTCGTCGTCAACAGCCCCTCGGCCGCCCGTCAGATCCTGGTGGAGCATGCGGCGCGCTATACCAAGAGCCGCGATACCCGCCGTGCCCTCTGCCCCCTCCTGGGCGAGTCGCTTCTGGTCAGCGAAGGGGAGCTGTGGCGGCAACAGCGCCGGCTCATCGCTCCGGTGCTGACCAGTCGGAGCAGGCTCGCGGGCTACGCCGAGGTCATGGTCGCCACCCTCACCGAGGTCCTCGACCGCTGGGGCGAGAACGGCGAGGCAGAGCTGGAGATGACCCAAGAGTCTACCCGTCTGGCGGCGGAGGTCGTGAGCCGGGCCCTGTTCTCGTTCCCCCTCGGCCCCCATGCGGACACCATTTTCCATGCCTTCGTCCGCTATCAGGACACCCTCGGCCGACTCGATGTGCTGGGCCTGCTCGGGCTCCCCGACTGGGTCCCGCGCCCGGGAGAGCGCGCCGCGGGGGCTGCGGTGGCGCAGATGGAGCGGGTGGTCGAGGCCATTCTGGCCGACTACCGGCGGCGCAGCGAGCCGCGCGGCGATTTCGTTGATCTCTTGATGGGCTCGGCGGAACTCGGCGGCGCGGTGGCCGCGCCGAGGCGCATACGCGACGAGTTCATGCTGGCGCTCCTGGCCGGTCACGAGACCACGGCGAACGCGTTGTGCTGGTCCTTCTACCTCTTATCGCTTTGTCCCAGCGCGCGGCAAAGGCTCGAGGAGGAGGTGGACCGAGAGCTCGCCGGCCGCACCCCGGGTCTCGCCGACCTCGAGGCCCTTGCCTACACCCGGGCGGTGGTGGAAGAGGCACTGCGTCTGTACCCACCCATCTACCAATTCACCCGGGAGGCGGTGGAGCTGGACCAGATCGGCGCCCGGCGGGTGGCGCCGGGGAGCCTGTTGGTGATCTCGCCTTGGCTACTGCAGCGACATCACCGGTTCTGGAAGGATCCCGACGCCTTCCACCCGGAGCGGTTCCTGGGCCCCCTCTCTCGGCGCCACCGGCTCTGCCATCTCCCCTTCGGCGCCGGGCCCCGCGGCTGTCCCGGCGCGGGCTTCGCGCGCACCGAGCTGACCCTAGCCCTCGCCATGGCGGCGCAGCGCTACCGTCTGCATCTGCGCCCCGGTCATCGGGTGGAGCCCCTGGGGCGCCTCACCCTACGGCCTCGTCAGGGCTTGCCGATGCGGTTGGAGCGGCGCTGAATGCGCCAGGGTCCTCACGCTGGATGAGGGCTAGAATCGCCCGTGCCCCCCGCTCGGCCGCCCCTGGCCCGCCGAGCACCTCGCGCAGGCGGGACAGGCCGCGCAACTGATCGGCCCGCGCCGAGCCCCGGTTGTCGAGCAGCTCAAGGGCGAGGGTAGCGATGCGCTCCCCATCGGCCTGGTGCTGCTTGAATTCGGGAACCACCGCCTCGCCGAGGATGAAGTTGGGCAGGGCCATGTGCTCGAAGTCCCGCTCCGATAGCCCCAACAGCCGCCGGCCGATCCACTCGGTGATCCGGTCGACGCGGTAGACCATCACCTGGGGGACCCCGCGCAACCCAAGCTCAAGGGTCACGCTGCCGGCCTTGGCAATCGCCAGGTCGGCGGCGGCCAGAGCCAGATCCGACGGTCCCTCACCACCCGCCGATTCTCCCAGCAGCGTCAGGCGACCGGCCAGCTCCGGATATTTCCGCGCTGCCCAGGACAGGGCGCGCTCCAAAGCGAACCGGAGGTGGGCGCCCGCCACCGGAACGACAAACCGAAGATCCGCGCGGACCCTCCCCAGCTCTGCCGCCACCCCGGCCATGAGCGGCCAGAGAAGCCGCAGCTCGAGCCGCCGCGAGGCGGGGAAGAGCGCCACCAGCCGCCCCGCGTGGCCAGGGGCCACCGCCGCTCTGGCGCGCTCGCGCGGGATGGTGCCGAGCCCATCGAGCAGCGGATGGCCGATGCGCTCCACCCGGCAACCCTGGGCCCGATAGAAGGCGGTGTCCTGCCCATGGGTCGTGAGCACCAGTTCCGCGCGCGCGCAGACCTGGTGCGCACGGTCCAGCCGCTGGCGACCCTTCTTCCCCCAGATACACTCTTCGGGCGGCAGGTAATAGACCAGCGGAAACCCGCCGACCCTCTTCAACACCCCAGAGAGGGGGATGTTGAAGCCCGGATAGTCGATGAGGACCGCCGCATGGGGCCGCCAGCCGGTCAAGAGGCGCCGCACCCGGGCCGCGGTGAGGAGACTGGGCAGCAGGTAGCGTAAGGGTTCGATGAACCCCACCGCCGTCCGGGCCGCGGTGTCGGCGATCAGCCGGGCCCCGGCCTCCGCCATCCGCGGACCCCCGAGGGCGCGAACCTCCAGCCGGCGACCGGCAGCCGCCGCCGCGCGCCCGAGGGCAGTGATCAGGCCGGCGCCGTAACGGTCGCCGGACACCTCGCCCGCGCTGACGAAGAGGCGAAGGGGGGGAGCGTCGAGCCCACCCGCACCAGGCCCCCCGGGGACCGTGCGGGCGTCAATCGCTGAAGCTGCGCAAGACCAGGACGGCATTGAGGCCGCCGAAGGCGAAGGAGTTGGACAGGGCCGCGCGGAGAGACCCCTGGCGTGCCTGGTTGGGCACGTAGTCGAGATCGCAATCCGGGTCCGGGGTACCGAAATTCATCGTGGGTGGAATGATACCTCGGTACAGGGCCAGCACCGTGGCCACCGCCTCAAGACCCCCCGCGGCACCCAGGGCGTGGCCGTGCATCGACTTGGTCGAGGAGATGGCCAGGCGACGAGCATGGTCCCCGAACACCCGGTGCAGGGCCGCGGTTTCCGTCGCGTCGTTGGCTCGGGTGCCGGTGCCATGGGCGTTGATGTAGTCGATATCCTCGGGGTTGATCCCGGCATCCCGGAGCGCGGCGGCTATGGCCCGCGCCGCGCCATCGGGGTCGGGCAGGGTCAGATCCCCGGCATCGGAGGATAGCCCGCCACCGGCGAGCTCCGCGTAGATGCGCGCACCCCGGGCACGGGCGTGCTCAAGGGATTCGAGCACCAGCACACCCGCCCCCTCCCCAAGCACAATGCCGCTACGCTCGCGACAGAACGGCCGGCAGGCGTCGGCGGCCAGCACCCGCAGGGCCTCCCAGGCCTTGATCATGCCGAAGGTCAGGCAGGACTCGGCTCCGCCGGTGATGGCCACCTCGACCTGGCCGCTGCGGATCAGACCCAATGCCTGGATGATGGCATGGTTGGCCGAGGAGCAGGCACTAGAGACCGCGAAACAGGGGCCGAGAATGCCGTGCTCAGCGGCCAGCGCACTCACCGGCGCATTCAGCATCACCTTGGGAACACTCAACGGATAGACCCGGTTGCTGCCCTCCACATACAACCGCCGGTAGCCCTCCTCCAGGGTGTTCAGGCCGCCGATGCCGCTGCCCAGGATAACGGCACTGGCAAGCCCAAGCGCCCGATCGAAGCCGATGCCGGCATCCCGGACGGCCTCGCGTCCGGCGATGAGGCCGAACTGGGAGAAACGGTCCAGGCGCTGGACGCTCTGGGGATCGAGATGCGCCTCGGGCACGAAACCGCGGACCTCGGCGGCAATCCGGCACTTGAGACGCTCGCTGGGCACCGCGGTGATCGGCCCCACGCCGGAGGTGCCTTCGACCAGCGCCTGCCAGAAACTGCGCGTATCGAGTCCCAACGGCGATACCGAGCCCAGCCCGGTGACAACGACCCGTCGCATGCCGGCATGCGCCCTCAGGCGCGCTCTTTCACGGCCACCAGCCGCGCAACCTCGTTGGCAAGGCCACGCAAGGTCTGATCCTCCAGGTCCTCGGGCAGCTCGACGTCGAAGTGGTCCTCGATGGCGAAGATCGCCTCGAACTGGGTGATGGAGGGCACGTCGAAGTCGTCCATCTTGGCGGTGGGGGTCAGCAGAGACACCTCGATCTGCGCCTCTTTGGCGATGATCTCTGCGATCCGGCGCTCGATGTCTTGGTTCATGGAATGCTCCGAGATCTGGAATGCGATTGCTCAGCGGTCGGGAGAGACCTGCCCGCGATCGGCTGAGCCGGCGGTGGCTTCGGTCTCGCCCTCGCTCCCCGACAGCCGCTCCAGCAACCGCAGGCGCTCTCCCAAGCGGCGCACCTCCTGCATCAGCCGTTTGAGCCGGCCAATGCCGCGGTAGCGTTCCTGCCACTTGGCATAGGGGATGGCAGGGGTATCGATATAGAGCGATTTGTCGGGAATATGCTGGGATACCCCGGAGCTTGCGGCGATCACCACGTCATTACCGATCCGCATATGGTCCGCGATGCCCACCTGTCCCCCCATGGCCACCCGGTTGCCGATGATGCAACTGCCCGAGATGCCGCTCTGGCCGGCGATCAGACAATCCTCGCCGATGAGGCTGTTGTGGCCCACCAGCACCAGGTTATCGATCTTGCTGCCCCGGCGCACCCGGGTGTCGCCCACCGTGCCGCGATCGACGGTGGCCCCGGCGCCGATCTCCACGTCATCCTCGATCACCACCCCGCCCACGGAGGGAATCCGGCGCGGCTCCCGGGTCTCGACTTGCACCGATTTGCTCGAGCGGGCGCTGTCGATGCCGCTCGGCTCTGCGGTGGCGAAGCTGAAGCCATCCGCGCCGATGCAGGCGTTGGGGTAGAGGGTGACACGGCTGCCGATGCGTACCAGCTCACCGACGCGCACGCCCGGGTGCAGGATGCTGCCCTCGCCGATGACGGCGCCGGCACCCACCGTCACCTGCGCCAGAATGCGCACCCCCTCGCCGACGACCGCATCCTCGCCGATGTAGCTCAAGGGGCCGATGGCGGCGGTGGCACCGATCCGCGCGGAGGGCTCCACCACGGCACTGGGGTGGACACCGGGAGCGAGTCGCGGGGGCCCGGCGAACAGCGCCAGCAACAGCGCCAGCGAATAGCGCGGGCGCCCCACCAGGATGGCGCCATCCAAGCGGTCAGGTGGTAACCCCAGCCCCTCGGCCACGAAGGCCACCCGGGCCGGTGAGTCGCCCAGCCTGGCGATGGCCTCGGCGCTGAGCAGCAAGACCAGCTCATTCGGGCCCAGGGCATCCTCCGGACGCGATACCCGGGAGACCCGCAAACGCTCGTCCCCCACCACCCGGCCCTGGGTCTGACGGGCGATCTCGCCCAATGTCAGGCCCACGGCGTCGCCCGGCGAAACTGGATCCTGCCGATTCACGCCGGGATGCGTCGCACCGCACGTGGCTGGGAACCTGGTATCGATCGGTAGGTCCCGCTCATGGGAGACAGGCGTCCAGCTCCGCCACCAGACGCCCTGCCGCTCCGGCAGACCCCATCAATTCGATCAACTGCCCTGCCATCAGGTTGCGCGCCGCCCCATTCTCCAGAAGGTTCACCAGGGTTTCTGCGATTCGGACCACATCGACCGGCCCTTGCAGCTCGGGCACCAGCTCACGCTGGGCCCGCACATTGGGGTAGGCATAATAACCCATCCCATCCGCCATGCGCTTGAGCAGGAATTGCCGCAGGGTAGGCCCCAACCGGGGGACGCGCTCGAGGACCCCCGGCAATCCGGCGAACAAACGGAAATCGGCTGCGAACGGCGCCACCACCAACATCGGGATGCCGAGCGCCGCCGCCTCCGCCGTGGTGGTACCAGGGGTGCAGACCATCAGATCGGCCCGTGCCAGGGCCTGCTCCCGTGCCAAGATGGGCATGGGCGGCTGATCCTCGGCCCACTGGAGGGCACTGCCCTCGGCCGTGGCGATGATCCGCACCGCCCCCGATCCTGGCACCTCGGGCTCCAACGCCCGCGCGAGCTGGGTATCGGTGACGAAGGGGGAGCGCGCGACCAGAAAGCGCACCGAGGGAACACGGCACCCAACCGCCGCGGCCACCGCCGGGATACGCGGCAGATAGTGGCGCAACTGTAGCGTACGGCTGCCCGGAAAAAACCCGAGGGTGAGGCCGGCAGCGGGGCTCCCGAGAAGGCCACCGCGCGCTGTCCGCAGATCGGCCACCGCATCCACCAGCAGATCCCCCACGATGATGTGCCGCCCACCGTCAGCGGGCGCGTTCGCCGCGGCGCAAGACTCCCGAGTGGCGCAGAAGACCCGCGCAAAACCTCTATTCCAGGTTAGGGGCCGTTCGCTATAGGCCACCACCGGTCGCCGCCAGCGAGCACCCAGTCGCAGGCTAAGGGCGGGCGCCCCGCCGAGATGGAGTAGGAGCGATGGCGGCTGCCCGCCCCAAGCGGCCGGCAGCCGCCCACCAGCCACCAGTCGTAGGGCCGAACCGGCGTCGAGAACACTGTTGAACCGGTCCCCAGCACGCGCCACCTCGGCCACCCGCGGGCTCGCCAACCACCGCGGCCAGATCAGGAGTGAGAAACGCCAGGGTTTTCCCGCGCGCCGCGCCGCCTCCATGAGCGGATCCGCCCACCCCACGAGCTCCCCCGGACCACAACCGCAGAGCAGGAGATGGGCCGATTCCGGCCCCTCGTCGGGGTAGGGAAAGGTCTCTCGCATCGGTTTATGAGGCCGTGGACGAAGCGTCGATCACAGCGGGTGGGTGATCATCCGCTTCCGGATATCGGGAGTCTAGGCCGTCATCGTCCGCCGCAGAAAGGGCGCCCTGGACGATCGGGAATGATGCGGCCTCCGGCCCTCGGGCACCGAGCGGTTCCGCTCCGCCACCCCAGCACCGGAAAAGCCGCAGTCGGCGTCCGCCGGGATCGGATCGCAATGCCATAACCGCAACCCAAGACTACCCAGTTGCCGATTGCCTGGCCCGAGCCTGGTCGAAGGGAACCCAGTGACTCCAACCACCGATGCCAATAACATTCGACCC